>JBDTTO010000030.1:0-12207 GCA_039930585.1 Gemmatimonadaceae bacterium | reverse complement strand
AGATCGCGCACCGTTGTCACTCCTGTTTCAAGTGTCCGGCGCGCGTTTTCGGCGGCGGCCATGACAATCGAATCTTTCGCGCGCGGTCCGTTGGCCGTCGGATTGGACTTGTCGCGCCAATACGTCATGTGTGTATGTACGTCGATGAGCCCGGGAATTGCGGTATAGCGACTGAGATCAATCACGCGCGCTCCATCGGGAATCGCTTTCGCGCCCGTTCCCACACTAATGATCGTGTCAGCCTGAACCACAACAACCGCGTCGCGCGTGGAGCGTCCGGACGGATCGACAAGCGCACCAAAGCGAAGTGCTGTGACTGGCGATGTTTGCGACGAGAACGGAGCCGCAAATACAGTCAGGGCGCTGAGTGCAGCAACGAGCAAGCTTGAGCGCAGACGCATGGGAGTTCCGGTATTGCAGTCGCGGGCAGGGCGACCGACATTGCGGGAATGAAAACTCTTCGCATTGCTAAACTAGCCTTTTACCTCCACTCGGCCAGTTTGCTGATTGGCGGACGAGTGTTCGCGCAGGGTTCGGCGCAGGGTTCAGCGTCGGCGGCGACGTATGAAGTGTACGCGATTCAGTACGGATTTCTGCCCTCGTTCAGGATGTCAGGGTTGATTGCGGGTGCTGATACTGGCCGACGGATTGACGCGGCGCTCATGGTCTGGCTGCTGAAAGGCGCGAACGGACGTACCGTGCTTGTTGATGCCGGATTTCAGCGCAGCGATCTCATTGAGCGATGGAAGCCCGGAAATTACGAGTTGCCCAGTGTCGCGGTGGCACGTGCCGGTATCAAGCCGGAAGACGTGACTGATATCATCATTTCGCATATTCATTGGGACCATTTTGATGGTGCCGAGCTATTTCCGAATGCGAAGGTGTGGCTGCAGCGTGAGGAGTACACGTATCACGTTGACTCGACGGGCAAGGCGTTGAATCGCGCCATTGATGCGCCGGACGCGGCCATGCTTGTGCGTCTCAACAAGGCGGGGCGTGTGATGCTCGTTGATGGAGACGCGAAAGAGATTATCCCGGGCATCACTGTGTACACGGGTGGCAAGCACACATTTCAGTCGCAATATGCCGGCGTGAAAATTGCCAACGGCACCGTGGTGATTGCGTCGGACAACGCGTACCTGTACGAAAATCTTGAGCAGCAGCGACCAATAGCGCAAACATTGGATTCCCTTTCCAATTTGCGCGCACAAAAACGCATGTTCGAGATTGCGTCGGCGCGCAAACTGGTGGTTCCGGGACACGACCCGGCCGTGATGTCGCGGTTTGAACGCGTGGCGCCGGGAGTGGTGAGGGTTCGGTAAGTTATTGCGCGTCCGTCAGGATTCGTTGCAGCGCGGTAAGTAACGCATCAGCGCTGTATGGCTTTGCCAGGAAGTGTTTGATTCCGAGATTGGCTGCCTGCGCGCTTTGCCCGCTGATGGACAATCCACTGGCCGCGATGATGCGCAGAGTTGGTTCGAGCTTGCGTAATACCTGGATGGTTGCCGGACCGTCCATGATTGGCATCATCATGTCGGTTAAAACCGCCGATATTTTTTCACGCTGGGCTGCGTATATCGCGACAGCTTCAGCTCCGTCTGCCGCAAGGACTACTCTGTATCCAAACGCCTCCAGCGTTTGTTGCGTGATTTGACGAACGGACAGTTCGTCATCGACAACCAGAATGAGTTCGCCGTGTCCTCGCGGCAGCAGCGCTTCGGTCGCGATGGCGAGTTCGGCGCTTCGCACGTTTTGCGCAGGCAGATACACCTTGAATTTTGCGCCACGGTTGGGTTCACTGTACGCCTGAAGAAGGCCCCCGTGACTCTGCACGATTGCCATTGAGGTGGACAGACCAAGTCCGGTGCCTTTTCCGACTTCCTTCGTTGTGAAAAAAGGATCGAAGATTCTTTCGATTGTATCGCCATCAATGCCGACACCGGTGTCTTCGACCTGAAGCAGTATGTACGGACCGGCCTTTGCACCGGGCGTCATGGCGATGTACTGCGCGTCCAGCATGTAATTCGCGACTGAAATCGTCAGCGTACCGCCGCGCGGCATGGCATCGCGCGCATTCACACAGAGGTTCATGAGCACTTGATGCAACTGCGTTGGCTCGCCGATTAGCGTCCACAGGTCATCAGCAACGCTGGTGCGCACCGTAATGTTTTTGGGGAAGGTTTCGCTGACAATGCGCTCAATATCGCGCACGAGGTGACGCATTTGCACTTCCATGCGGCGGCCTTCAACACCGCGTGCGAACGACAACACCTGGCGGACCATGTCTGCTCCGCGCAGTGCGGTACTGCTGATGATGTTCAGCAGTTCTGCACTGTCGGGATCTGGAAATTTCATTCGCATCAGATCGATTGCCATGACAATCGGACTGAGCACGTTGTTCAAGTCATGCGCAATTCCTCCGGCAAGTGTGCCGATGCTTTCCATTCGCTGCGCACGAAGAAATTGCTGCTCGAGCTTCTTGCGTTCGGTGAGGTCGAGTATGAAGGACACCCCTTCCTCAGCGCTGTCCTGAAAACGGGCGGCGCCAATGAGAACGGGCACGCGTGTGCCGTCTTTGCGGATGTACTCTTTTTCAAACGGCGTGCAGTTTCCGGTTGCGGCAATCTGCGCGAGCGCACGACGATCCAGCTCATCGTACTCAGGCGGCGTCATGAGCTGCCAGTTGATGTTGCCGGATTCCAGATCTTCGCGCGTGTAACCAATGATGCCGAGAAATGCATCGTTGGCGCCGCTGATTTGTCCGAGACTATTCCAGAACATCACCCCCTGCGCGTTGGAATCAACCAGCCGACGGAATCGATCCTCGATGCGTTTGCGTTCTGTCACGTCGCGAATCATTCCCAGGATGTTTCCATCCGGCATGACGGTTGCGATGACTTCTGCGTCGAACAGCGTGCTGTCTTTGCGCCGGAGACGCCATTCGCGCTGATATTCGTTCTTTGTTTCAAGAGTTTGGAGGGCCGGCGCAATGTGGCCAATCTCACTTTCACTAACGATGTCCGACGGAAGCTTGCCAATAAATTCCGCGCGCGTGTAGCCCAGCATCCGACAGATGGAGGCATTGCCGTCGATGTAGGTGCCTTCGGGATTGGCAATGACGAGACCATCTGGTGCATACTCGAACAACGTCCGGTACCGCTCCTCACTCGCGCGCCACGCGTTTTCCGCTTTCTTTCGCGCCGTGATGTCGCGCAGAATTGAACCGAAAAATTTTGGCTCACCGGCACCGTCACGCACTAAGAAAATCGTGCGAATGACTTCAATCACGTCATCGGTCACCAGGTGCTTGAGCTGCATCTCGCCTTCCCAGGATCCTTCTTTCAGCGCAGTCGGCAGCACTGTTTCCTGGAAAAATTTGAGCCAGGAGTCAGGAACGTAATCGGCAAAATGCAATTCGCTGACGTCGCCGGTTTCGCTGAAACCAATCATGCGCCGCCCGCTGGAATTCATGAACGCAATGCGGCCTTCGAGATCGGCAGTCGCGATAAACTCCGGCATGCGTTCAATCATCAGCATGAGCTCGTGGCGCTCTTCATCTGACGACACGCGGTCAGTCACGTCGTGCGCAATGCCCAGTACTTCCAATACTTCACCGCGTTCGTTCTTGAGTGGCGCGGCGTTGAGCCGAATTGATCGTTGCTCTCCAGTTGCGGTACGCAGCCCGAATGAGAGTTGACATGACTCTCCGGCCAGTACCCGTGTGATGATTTCATCCAGGCGCGCACAATCTTCCGGAACGACGAAGTCTTCAAACCTGCATCCCAGTACGCCCGATAGTTCCGACACTTCAAGCAGTGTCAGGCCTGCGCGGTTCATCATGCGTACTTCACGCGCCGAACCCAGCATGAACACGCATTCCGGTTCCGATTCGAGAACCGTGAACAAGAGACGTTCTCGCGCGGCCAATTCACTGTTGCGGCGGCGCAGGTTCAATTGTGACATGACTTGTCGCCCAAGCACGCGCAATACATCCCGGTGATCGGCGTGAAGTTCGCGGGGCTCGTAATCCATGATGCAGAGCGTTCCCAGCGCATCGCCTTCGGGAGTCAACAGAGGCGCGCCCGCATAAAATCGAATGGGCGGGCCATCGGGAAACACCTTCCCCCCGGCAAAGCGCGCATCCAGTTCCGAATCGGGGACAATAAACAGATCCGGCGCATTTAAGGCATGTGTGCAAAACGAGGTCTTGCGCGGCGATTCCGAGGCTGTCACCCCTACTCGCGACTTGAACCACTGGCGCTCGTCGTCCAGCAACGACACCAGTGCAATTGGTGCGTGACAAAAGCGCGCGGCGATCCGCGTGAGGTCGTCGAAGGCATCCTCTGGCGGCGTGTCCATGATCGCGTACTTTGCGAGCGCGTCCAGCCTCACCGCTTCGTTGATCTGATTTTTCACAGGTAGCACTCGAGTTACTGCGCGGGTGAATGGCCCGAATGTGTCAGCCAATCTCTGACAAAGTTATTGAAGTCATTGCACATGGATGTCAAGCATCAGCGGCATTCGAACTTCGTGCCTGCCCTGGCAGCAGGCGGCGTGACCGCTGGCGGTTGGGCTGTTCTCGCACTTGGCGATGCGGGCTGAACTATTGGATTCATTCGCGCCCCGTCCCGGCAGCGTCTGTCAATGAACGCGGCAGCCATCATTCATTGTAGGTTGTCGCCGTGCAGTGTAACGACAATGTTGCCGATCACGGCAACGCGAACGCCACGTACGTGCCGCCGCTGGGCGCGCCATTCTTTCCGCCGCCGCACGCAATCACCAGATACTGCTTGCCGTTCACCATGTAGGTACTCGGCGTCGCATTTCCGGCCGCAGGCAACGTTGCCTCCCACAGCAACTTGCCGGTTGATTTGCTGAACGCGCGAAACTTGTTGTCGTACGTAGTGGCCGCGATCAACAGCAATCCGTTTTGCGTGACAATGGCGCCGCCGTAGTTGTCGGTGCCGGTGTTCTTGATGCCTTGTGCCGCAAGTTTGGGATATTCGCCAAACGGAATTGACCACGCGAACGCGCCGGTATTCAGGTTGATGGCGTTGAGCGTGCCCCACGGCGGTTTGATGCCGGGATATCCTTCGCCGTCGAGGAAGATGTCGAAACCGACGCTCCGATATTTCAGGTAATACGGATTCGTGCTCGCCGTGGCGGCAATGTCTTTACCCGTCATCAGATAACTCACGAGATCATTCACCGTTGCACCGTCAAGCACCGCTCCAAACGCCGGCATCCGTCCTGTGCCTTCGCGAATGATTTGCGCAAGCTGTTCACGCGTGCGGCGCGTGCCAACGTCCGTGAGCGGCAGTCCTTGCGCAGTGCCTTCGAGCTTGTCGCCGTGGCAGCCCGCGCAATTCGATCCGTAAATCGACTTGTCGCTGCGCGGCACCATTTTGAGGAGCCACGCCATTTCGTTTGAATTCACATAGAGCAAACCAGTTTCGGGATCGAACGCCGGGCCACCCCACTCGCCGCCGCCATCAACGCCGGGAAAGAGGATGGTGCCTTTTTCGTTCGGTGCGTCAAACGCGTTCGTGGTTTTGTACTCGTTGAATGTCTTGAGCGCGTTTGCGTGCGCCGAAGGTGAGCGATTCGTGAGTTGATCAACGGTGAGCTGTTGACGCGCAAACGGTTTGGGAAGAGTCGGGAATGGTTGCGTGGCGCTTGTGCGCTCACCATCAAGCGTGCCTGCAGGCACGCGACGTTGTTCAATGGGAAACAGTGGTTTGCCCGTGACGCGATCGAATACGTAGACATGCCCTGTCTTCGTGATCTGCGCGACCGCATCAACTTTCTTTCCGTCACGCGTGACCGAAACCAGCGTTGGTGCAGCGGGAAAATCCCGATCCCACAAATCGTGATGCAATCCCTGAAAGTGCCAGATGCGTTTTCCGGTGCGCGCATCGAGTGCGAGCAGTGTGTTCGCAAACAGATTGTCACCAAGGCGATTCGCGCCGTAGAAATCGAACGACGCCGAACCCGTTGCCGCGAACACCATCGCACGTTTCGCATCAAGCGTTACACCCGACCAGGCGTTTGCACCACCCGATATTTTCCATGCGTCCACAGGCCACGTGTTATAGCCAAATTCGCCCGGATGCGGAATCGTGTGAAATGACCAGCGCAGTGCGCCGGTGGTGATGTCATACGCACGGATGTCACCTGGCGCGCTGGGCAACGCCTCAGGCACACTTGTGCCGATGATCAACAGATTTTCGAACACAACGCCGGGCGTGCTGGCGCTTACCGAAAGCCCTTGAACGGGGCGACCAAGTCCCGCGCGTAAATCAACCCAACCGCTGTCGCCAAATGTCTTGATTGGCAGACCCGTCTTCCGGTCGAGTGCGTAGAGTTTGTAGCGATAGTTGAAAATCACGCGATCGCCTGTGACGACAACACCACGATGACGAAAGCGCGACGTTGGCGGTGCGCCGTTTAGCGGATCAAAGCGCCAGAGCTGCTTGCCAGTCGCGGCATCGAGCGCAAACACGTGCAACTTTGGTGTTGTTGCGTACAACACGCCATCAATGACAACGGGATTCGCCTGCATTTCCGAATCCTTGAATTCGTCATGCGTCTCAAACGTCCACGCGACTTTCAATTTCGAAACCGTCGCCGGCGAGATCTGGCTCAGCGTCGTGTAGTGCGAGTGATCGTCGTTGCCCTGGTAAACGGGCCAGTTGGCGGTCTTGGACTGAGCGCCAACGATAGCCGGCGCGAGTAGCAGGGCGACGACCGACAGTTTGGATCGTACGGTTTGAGTCATTGGAGTTGTCGCGGGTTGGCACGCTGCGATGGCGAAACAATCTTACCGCCAGCGTGCCATCGGCGCGACGTGTTGCTCCATGAATCAGTCAGTAAGCACAAACGTCACTTTCATGTCCACGCGATACTGCGTGATTTTTCCGTCGTCGCACAGAATTTTTTGTTCGGAGATCCAGGCGCCTTTTACGTTGCGCAATGTTTTGTTCGCGCGCGCAATGCCTTTCACGATGGCATCCTCGAATGAGACGGTGGATGTGGACGTGATTTCGGTGACTTTAGCTACGGACATATTGACTCCGGGGTGATGGGTAGGATGCTCCCTACCCCGGAGTGGTCGCGGGTGAGCCATGTGTGCGAATTTGCGTTTTCAGCGCACACGCCGACGCGCGCAGGTGCGTGACTGGCGCTTGGTTGTGATTGGTGACCTATTCAATGCGCGGTCATCGCGCGGGACCTCCGTCAATCGTTTCTCATTCTCTGCCGACTCATGCGGATCACTCTCAATATTCTCGGCGCACTTTGCCTGCTCGCGGGCGGCACGTGGTTTCTGCAGGGAATCAACGTGTTGCCCGGGAGTTTCATGACGGGGCAGACGAAGTGGGCGATGTACGGTGGATTGCTGGTCGTCGTGGGGCTGGTCGTGTTGTTGAGGGCGAATCGGCGGCGGGTGTGAGGGTTCGATACTGCACAATTTTCTGGCGCGATCTAACGCGGCGGTTACACAGCTAATTCATTGTCCTGACCTGTACGGAGAGCGTAGAAATCCGTGGTCACGTTCGCCGAGGTTGCGATGACAAACGCTCGTTCAAGGACGCCCGTGCGCAAGCGCAAGAATATCCTGATCGATCAGCGCAAGCTCGATGCGGCGAAGTCCTTGCTCGGGCTCGCGCGCGCCAGATCCACGACACCGCTTGCCCGCATTCATCGATCGTAATATCGTTGTACGATACGCCTATCGATGAGGTCCGGATGCCAGTCGTCACCGTGTCGCCGAAGTTTCAGGTCGTCATTCCCCGCGAAATACGCGAAGCCCTGGATTTGCAGCCCGGCCAAAAAGTCCAGGTGTTGCAGTACCAGAACAGGGTCGAATTCATCCCGGTGCAGTCCATGCGCAAAATGCGGGGCTTCCTGAAAGGCATGGATACGACCGTCACGCGCGATCGGGATCGCGTGTGAACCTGATCGATTCGTCGGCTTGGCTCGAATACTTTGCTGGTGGTTCGCACGCGCACCACGTCGCTGCTGCCATTGAGAAAATCGAGCAGCTCCTCGTTCCCACGATCGTGCTCCTGGAAGTCACGCGCCGCGTCATTCAACAGCGCGACGAAGATGCGGCGCTCCAAGTGGCCGCACTCCTGCACCAAGGACAGGTCGTGCCACTCGACAGCGGGATTGCCTTGAGCGCCGCCCATTTCGGTGTCGTGCACAAGTTACCGTTGGCCGACAGCATCATTTTCGCGACGGCCAAACAGTTTGACGCGACCATTTGGACGTTCGACGCCGACTTCAAAGACTTGCCCGGTGTGAAGTATTTTCTGAAATCGAAATAGAATGGACTGGCTAACACGGTTCGACGCGCATCATGCTGATCCAGCAGTAGCGCGACCCGTCAACTAAAAGGCGAACATCAATCCCAATGTGATTGACGGATACACCTTCAGATATTTCCGCACGTCGTCCTGCGTTTTGATTTCCTGATTCTTCACATGCTGCGCGAGTTGCGCGTTGTTCGTCGGGTTGGTCGCGGTGAGCGTCAGCGTTGGTTGTCCAATTGCCGCACCCACATCAAGCACAACCTTGACGCCTTTGTGGCTGTTTGCGGGCGTGCCAAATCCAATTCCGAAATACGGCAGCACCGACGAAAATTCGCCGCTTCCGTTCAGCGTGCCAACTTGCGCGGCCGTGTACTGCACATCGTCGATTTCAAAACTCGATCCTTTCGGTACTCCAACGCCGGTGAACTCAAGTGGATTCGTGACGATGCCGCCCGTCAAGTGAAAACTTTTGCGCGCACCCGGATACACATCAACCAGTGCCGTAAACGAATGCCACTTCAAATTCGCATCGAACGAAATGTCGTCTTCATCCCGCGTGGTGCTGTGACTGAACGCATTGAAGCCAACGCGAGCGCCAAGGTGCGGAACGATGAGTTTGTTCACTTCGACGCCAAATCCGAGCGTGCCAAAGCGAAGGCCGGCTGACATGTCGGCGCCGTGTGAGGATGAGCCCTGTGCCGCCAGCATTGCCGGCGCGAGGAGCAGTACTGCGAACACGCTTTGGATACGCATGATTGATTGAGATTGGAGGAGGGGGAATAATTCAATCGGGGTGCAGGAAGTATCTCGCATAAAGGACGCAATGGCATTAGCAGCGTAACTTTCACCAATGTCCAAGCACCCGCGCTCGATCCAGATGCTGAACGTCGACGGACTGCCGGCGGATAGCGACCAGCCGCTCACGATTCGTGTCGAAGCGCTCATCCGTCGGGCGATTCTGTCCGGCAACCTGATCGCGGGCGCTCGGCTTCCGTCATCGCGTATTCTGGCGCAGGACCTCCACGTCTCTCGACATACCGTCGAGCATGCTTTTGATCAGCTCGTGGCGGAAGGGTTTCTCACGCGCCGGCGCGGGTCGGGCACCTTCGTGGCAACCGCCTTACCCGAACGGGAGCAACCGCCGCTCGGACGAAAGAAGGAAGTTGTCAACGAGGAGTCTGCGTTCGAACTCTCCGAGCGAGGCACACTCATCGCCGAGTATCGGGGACTTCGAGATCGGCTGCTGGGCACGGCGTTCACGCCGTCCGTGCCGGCCATCGAACTGTTTCCGCGCGCGATCTGGAGCCGGCTCATGTCACGCGCAACGAGCCGTGCCGGAGTCGACGACTGGTCGTACGGCGCGAGCAATGGCGTCCTGGAGTTGCGGAACGCGATCGCGGCGCACGTTGCCGGCAGCCGCGCGGTCGCGGGCACGCCCGATCAGGTCATCGTCATGTCGAGCGCGCAGCAAGCGGTGGATCTTGTGGCGCGCGTACTGATGGATCCGGGCGACGTCGCGTGGGTCGAGGATCCGTGTTATCCACTCGGTGTGCAGCTTCTCAAGGCGGCAGGTGCGCGCATATGTCCTGTTCCGGTCGACTCCGACGGCCTGGACGTCGACCGCGCACTCGAGCTTGATGCGACGGCTCGTCTCGCCTACGTCACGCCGTCGCATCAGTATCCGAGCGGCGGACTGATGTCGTTGTCGCGACGAAAGGCGCTGCTCGCATGGGCGGAGCGCGAACGCACTTGGATCATCGAAGATGATTATGACGGCGACTTTCGCTACGTCGGCCGTCCACTCGCGTCGCTGCAGGGCCTCGATCTCGCGGAACGAGTGATCTACATCGGCACGTTCAACAAGATGATGTTCTCGTCGCTGCGACTCGCGTATCTCATAGCTCCGCCGGCGCTGGTCGAACCATTTATGGCGGCGAAGCACATGATGGACGGACACGCGCCGGTGCACACGCAGGCCGCGATGGCGCGCTTCATTGACGACGGTCACCTCGCAACACACCTGCGCCGAGTGGTTGGTGCGTACGACGAACGGCGTGTGGCGGTGCTGTCAGCATTGGAGAGGATATCGGACGAACTCGAGGTTGGTCCGTCCGATGCGGGACTGCATCTCACAGCGTATCTGCGGCGCGACATCGACGACCGAAACGTGGCACGCGAATGCGCAAAAGCGGGCATCGCGCTCGATCCACTTTCACGCTTCTACCTCGGTCCAAAGCGTTCCGGATTCGTGCTCGGTTTTGCGTGTTCGTCACCGTCACGGACAGAGACGGCCATGCGCACGGTGGCTCGCGAGATTCGAAAAGTGGTCCGTTAGCTCGTCCCGAAGTGGTCCGTGGATGCTGACCGGCACCGTCGTAGGTTCGCGTAACGCAGATCGAGTCACACTCCGCCGCTGCGCTGTTCACGCGATCCAACGCACACAGAACCGATGAATGCGATGCTGCAAGCCACGACTCCCGAAACATCGTACACCATCGTTGGAATGTGCTCCACTGGTGTTGTTCTCTTACTGATCGCGCTTTTTTGTACGCGGCGCGATATCGCCGAAGCACGCGGACTGGACAAGGTTGTGGCGCTCAAGACTGTGTGCATCGCCGTTCCACTGGCCGTCTTTGGCGCACTACATGTCTTTGGTCCGAAATTCGTCACCAACCTCGTTCCGCCGTACATGCCGTGGCGCATGTTCTGGGTGTATGGCGTTGGTTTCTCGTTGATCGCGGCGGCGCTGAGTATCGCCACTGGAATTGCTGTGCGTTGGTCGGGCGTGCTTCTCGGCCTCATGATGTTCGGATTTGTCGCAATGATTCACTTTCCGGGCGTGTTGCGTCATCCCGAGATGACTCGCCTGTGGGTGATATGCGCACGCGAGCTGTCGTTTGGCGGCGCCGGTTGGATTCTCGCGGGAATCGCGTGGCCGGAAACAAACGCTCGACGCAAGCGCACTCTCATCACGGTGGGGCAAGCGTTCGTCACGATTGCAATTGTGTTCTATGGTGTGCAGCATTTTCTGCATCCAACATTGCTTCCCGGCGTTCCGCTCGAGAAACAAATTCCCGAATGGATTCCGGCGCGCGAACTCGTTGACTACGTAACTGGTATCGCGCTTCTCGCAGCAGGAGGCAGCGTTCTCTTGTCGAAGCACACACGCACCGCAACTGCAGTACTCGGCGCGTGGCTGGTCGCGTTAGTGCTCGTTCTGTACGGCCCCATCATGATTTCTGCGTTAACGTCAACCGCAATTGGGGAGCAGCTGGTTGGTGTCAACTATTTTGCTGACACGCTGCTGTTTACCGGCGCTATTCTTGCGCTGGCAAGTGCCGCGCCGCGTAATCGCGTTTCCGTGTAGTCGCGTAGTCGCGTTTCCGTCTAGTCGCGTTACAGCGTGAAACGTTTCCAGCCGTCAATTATTCAGTCGACGTTGATTTTGTAGAACGAGTCAGCTCATCGAACGTTTGGATCGCGATGCAAATGATGCCTCACGCCAC
This sequence comes from Gemmatimonadaceae bacterium, assembly GCA_039930585.1. Classification (GTDB taxonomy): domain Bacteria; phylum Gemmatimonadota; class Gemmatimonadetes; order Gemmatimonadales; family Gemmatimonadaceae; genus Gemmatimonas. The sequence continues at coordinate 389 of JBDTTO010000030.1, read as the reverse complement.
CGCAGAAATGGCAGCTCAATCAGCTTTGCCATGAGAATTCCCAAGACGATACTCGACACGAAGTAAAGCAGTACGTGTTCGATGTAGCCAAGCTCGTCACCCGTGATCCACGTCCAGATGGGCGCGGACCACGCCTTGGTCGCGGCGTGCCACAGGTAAATCGAGTACGAGTATCCGCCAATCATCGCGAGGGACCGTTCGACAATTCCCGCTGCCGCAGGCTCGGTTCCAACTCGCGTGCCTGGCAGCGCGAGTGCGAGCAACGCACCGAATGCGAGATAGTACATCGTGTAGCCGATCGTCATCGTGAATGGATCGGGGCCCGGAAGCACGAACGCAGGCGCGAGCAGCAACGGGATCGCCACCGCGAGACGCCATCGCACCGCTGT
>JBDTTO010000029.1:0-12534 GCA_039930585.1 Gemmatimonadaceae bacterium | reverse complement strand
TGGCTGATTGGGATTGCGGCCAACGCGCGCCATAGCCGGATCGTTCTTACCGCCGCTTTGTGCGTTTAGCGAAACCGACGCCGCCGCAAGCAGCAAGGAACTGCCTACCAACCTGCATGGCAGGGAAAAGCGCCACATAGAGACCTCTGGAGACGTGTGGGGGGACGGTGCAGCGTCAACGAACGCGGGAGGGCCCGCCGTGCGCAAGTGCAGCTATTGGCGAACTATTTGAGCGTTATTTCTCGGCCGCGAGGCACTCTATTTCAACGCGGGCATTCAACGCCAGCCCCGTCGCACCCATGGCCGAGCGGGCCGGTCGGCGCGCTTCGTTGAAGAACGTCACGTAAACCTCGTTCATCGTCGCCCACTCCTTCATGTCCGCCATGAACACGGTGCATTTAACGACCTGGTCCATGGACGATCCGTTCTGCTCAAGAACACGTTTGATGTTTTCCATTGTCTGTTTCGTCTCCGGCACAATGCCACCGGTCACGACCGTGCCTGCCGAGTCCGTGCCGATCTGTCCGGAGAGAATGAGAAATCCGTTGGCGCGCACGGCCGGCGAAAACGGGCGCACTGGACCGGACGTTGCCTTGATGTACTGAATTTCATGAGACGGCGGTGTGCTCGTACCGATATTCACCGAAACACCAGGTTTGCCGGCGCCGTCGCCCGCTTGTGAGCACGCAGCGCACAGCACGATCGACGCAACAGTGGCGGACGCGCGAAACGCGATCGTGCGAAACGCGATCGTGCGAAGTGCGATCATGCGAAGGGCACCTGTGCGAACAGTGATTGTGCGACGTGCAGTCGTTCCTGTGGCAAACGTGCGAATCATGGAAACTCCGGTGTGAGTTGAGATCGATGTCGTGCGCGACACTCAGCGATATCCCGCCGCCTGCAATTCAAACAATTCCGCATAGCGACCGTTTTGCGCCAGCAGTTCTTCGTGTGTGCCACTGGCTTCAATTTCTCCGCGATTCATGACCAGAATGCGATCGGCCATACGCACGGTGGAGAAGCGATGCGAGATGAGCACGGCGCTTTTTCCTTCGCTCAAATCCTTGAAGCGCTGAAACACTTCGTATTCGGCGCGTGCATCCAATGCGGCAGTTGGTTCGTCGAGGATGAGCACTTGTGCATCGCGCATGTACGCGCGTGCGATCGCGACCTTCTGCCATTCGCCACCAGAGAGATCGACGCCGGTTCGAAAACGTTTGCCCAAAACCTGATCATATTTTGCCGGCAGCTTTTGAATCACTTCGTCGGCAAAGCTGCGTTCTGCGGCCGTTTCGATCCGTTCACGATCTTCGCGCGCTTCAATTCGTCCCACTGAAATATTTTCAGCCGCGGTGAACGAGTAACGCATGAAGTCCTGGAAGATGACGCCCATGCTGCCGCGCAGTTCATCGAGATCGTATTCGCGAAGATCGTGACCGTCCAGCAGAATGCGTCCTTCGGCGGGATCGTACAAACGCGCCAGCAACTTCACCAGCGTTGTTTTGCCCGCACCGTTTTCGCCAACAAGCGCGAGTACTTCGTCAGCCCCAAGCGTGAACGTCAGATTGCGCACGGCCCAACGTTCGGCTGCCGCATACTTGAATCCCACGCCTTCGAAAACAAATCCCTGCTTGATGGGATTCGGAAATGGAATCGGATTTTCGGGCGAATGAATTGAAGGAACGATACGAAAGAACGAGAAGAGATCCTCGAGGTACAGGGCTTGTCCCGCGATCTGTGTAAAGCCGGTCAGCAATCCTTCAATAGAGCTGCGTAGTCGGCGAAATGAGGCCGCAAGAAACGTGAGATCACCAATGCTGAACTGTCCGGCAATTGTGCGCCACACGATGTACCCATACGCGATGTAATACCCAACCGTGCCGATGGCGGTGAGTCCAGCGCCCCACCACGTGCGACGATAGGACAGCGCGCGCTGGGCGGTGTATGCGTCAAGCGCCAGCGTGCGAAACCGATTCACGAGGAACGAATTCAATCCAAAGATTTTTACTTCCTTGGCAGTTTCGACACTCGCACCCGTGTAGCGAATGTATTCCAGCTCGCGCCGTTGCTGCGATCGCTGAAAGTTGAGCGCATAGTTGAGTGCATTAAAGTGCGCTTCGCTGACAAAGGCGGGAATGAGCGTGACCAGCAACAGCACAATCAGCCACGGCGCGAGCACCAGCAGTCCAACTGCAAACGTGCCCATGGTCAGCACTTCCTGCGCCTGACCGAATATCTGACCCATCAATCCCATTCCGCCCGACGCCTGCATACGCGCGCGTTCGATGCGGTCCTGCAACTCGCTGTCTTCGAAATCTTCGAGGTCGAGCGTGGCCGCGTGCTCCATGATGCGCACGCTTGTTGAAATCGACGTCTTCGCTGACAACAGTCCATCCACCAACCCGACAATTCGCGACAACACATCGGAAATAATCGCGAGTCCAAATTCGGCCGCCACCAACATTCCGGTGCGATCAAGCAAACCGCTCTTCACCCACGCATCCCAACCCACAAGATTGTGCGGAACTCCGGCAACTCGGATCACTTCGTCGATGATGAGTTTGCCGACGTACAGCGTGATGACCGGAAGCACCGAACGAATGACACGCAGCAGCAACGTGAAAACGGTCAGACTCTTGCTGGTTGCCCAGATAAGCCCCAACAGCGGGCGCACGTTGCGAAGTGCGTCAAATCGTTCACGCAACGTCCGCACCGGCATTACGCCTTCACGCATATCTCGCCGAAGGTCGCGCGCGGACGTGGGTGACTTCGCGGCTGGTGGCGGTGCTGACGGCGCGGTCACAGTGAGGTTGCCCCTAGCGCTGCGGGTTCGATTGCCAAAGCGCGCAGGAGACGATTAATGAAACAAGCGAGTGCGCGCCGCGACGCTGAGCGCCACCACACCGGGATGGGCCAGCCGCCGTTCAACACTGATGGCGTAGAATCGTTCTGTGACAGTGGGCAATCGGCCAACGACGCGGACGCCGTAGTGTTTGCGAATGCGCGCCTCCACCACTGTGGGGGCGAGAAACAATCCCATGCTCTCCTGCCCGAACACCTGCAACAGCGCGGCATCTTCCGACTCGCACACGATGTGCGGACGGATGTCGTTCGCAATGCACCACGCATCAAAGGCACGTCGAATTGCGGTATTCTCTGTTTGCAGCACGAACGGCGCTTCGTGCAGGGATTGCGGAAACCGCCGGCGATACTTTGTCGCCAGCTCGGGCGTCGCAAAGACGGTCACGCCACATTCACCCAACAAATGATTGAAGACACGAACCGGCAACGATGGCGACGCCGGCGTATCGGCCAGCACGACGTCGAGCGCGTGTACGGCCAGGTCGGCGACGAGCCGGTCCAGCTTGTCGATGCGACAGGTGAGGCGAAATCCCGGCGACACCGCCAACGCGGGCTGCAGCAAGCGCCACGTGGTGAGTTTCGGCAGCGAGTCAGAGACTCCCACGACGAGGCGTGACGGAACGTCACCGTGACCACGCGACAGTGCTTCAGTCAGTTCGCGCCCGGTTCGAAACATTTCGTCCGCATACCGGAAGACCAGTTGGCCGGTTTCGGTCAACACGAGTCCACGTCCGCGCCGGGCGAACAGGCGACTACCTAAGGACGCTTCCAGTGTCTTGAGCTGCGAGCTGATGGTGGGCTGTGTCAGATGGAGCAGCGCCGTCGCGCGCACGATGCTGCCCTCTCGAGCCACGACCCAGAAATACAGCAGATGCTGATAGTTGAGCGCGTTGAGCGCGACCGTGGACATCGGACGAATCTGCGCCGCCGCGCGCATCGCTGGAAGCTGCACGGCGGCCGCGAGGCTGAAAACTTTGGCTGGGCGATCGACCCGCGCGAATGATCGCTGGTTTTTGACACATAGAAGAAATCAATGTGTCCGAGGCAAAAGTTGAATGTGAATGCCCATTGGAGGTCATGCCGGAAAGGGGTAGCGTATGGGATGTCTACCAGCTCTGCCTCAGGGCATCCCGAACCCGGCGCTATGGAACGGCTGGCGCGGCTGCTGCACGGCGAGCGTCGCGATATCGTCGTCGTCTTGTTTTATGCCGCGTTGGCGGGACTGTTTGCGCTCACCTTGCCAGTCAGCGTTGGAGCAATTGTGGGGCTCGTGCAAGGCGGATTGCGCCTGCAACCGGTGCTGCTCCTCATTGCGTACGTTGTGGTGGGCACCCTCGTCAGCGGTGGACTGCAGGTGCTGCAACTCGGGGTGGTCGAACGCATTCAGGAACGCGTGTTCACGCGAATGGCGCTGGAATTCAGTTACCGGCTTCCGCGCATCAAGTATCGCGTTGCGATGAACACGGACTTGCCCGAAGCCATGAACCGGCTGTTTGAAGCGGTCACAATTCAGAAAAGCCTGTCCAAAGTGCTGCTGGATTCCTCGCAGGCGGCGCTCACGGTGCTGGCCGGCTTGCTGGTACTTACTCTCTACCATCCGTACTTCGCCCTGTTCGGGATACTGCTGCTGGGCATCCTGGGCATCATTCTGCGCGTGTCGGGCCGCGCGGGGCTGGCCACCAGCCTTGATGAATCCCGGTTCAAGTATCGAGCCGTGCATTGGCTCGAAGAACAGGCGCGCGCGTACCACGCGTTCAAGTTCAGCGCGCAGAGCGGCCTGGGGATGCGGCGGATGGACGATATTCTCGTGAAGTACCTGGCGTCGCGTCGCGCGCATTTTCGTATCCTCGCGCGTCAGTCCGCCAGCGTTGTGGTCCTGCGTGCATTAACGGTTGGCAGCTTTCTCGTGCTTGGCACACAGCTCGTCGTTTCACGGCAGATTTCGCTCGGGCAGTTCGTCGCCGCTGAGTTGGTGATCGTGACGGTATTGCTGGCTGTCGAGAAGCTGATGTTCGCCATGAGCAGCGTGTATGACCTGCTCACGTCGGCCGAAAAAGCCGGGCACATCGCCGACTTGACGACTGACGAAAGTGGTGTGCAGCGACTTCCCGAACTCGATCGCGGTATATCGGTGGAGTTGCGCGATGTCACCTATCGGTATCTGAACTCGCACGCCAACGCCCTGAGTGGCATGACGTTATCCATTGCGAGCGGCGAACGACTGGGGATTAATGGCGTCGAAGGATCGGGGAGTACCACTCTGCTACGCCTCTTTGGCGGATTGTTGGATGACGCCGAGGGTGTGGTGCTCATGGATGCTGTGCCACTTGGCGCGCTGGACACGCTGGCCCTGCGCGAACAAACGGGACAGTTTCTGGCTACCTCCGAATTGTTTGACGGCACAGTCGAAGAGAACATCACGATGGGCCGGCCCAGCATCAACAGCGCGATGGTGCGACAGGCGATCGCCGATGCGGGACTCACGCGCGACATCGAGTCGCTGCCGCAGGGCATCCTCACACCGCTTGGAGCGGATGCGCAACGTTTGCCCAACCGCGTCGCGCTCAAGCTGTTGTTCGCCCGTGCGATCGCCAGCAATCCAAGATTGCTGCTGATTGATGATCTCTTCCAGAATCTTTCCGCCGAGGATCGCACCCAGCTTACAACCGTGCTGGTGGACAGCGCGCGGCGATGGACGCTTGCCGTTGTTTCGCGCGATCCCGCGATGCTTGACGCCATGGATCGGGTGGTCACGCTGAAGCACGGACAGATTGCGCACGACCAACGCGTTGTGCGGACGGCCTCCGCTACGGAGAGTGAGCCGATCCACGAAACTGTTGCAGGGGGTCCTGCGTTGCTGATCGAGGCCGAATAAATGAGTCCCGTACGCGACGCGACGCAGCGGACGGCGCATGCGCTGGGTTTGCAGACAGCGCACACACTCGAAACGCGGCGTTCATTTCGCGTGGTGTGGCTGTGGATGGCGGGAATTTTCACGGCCGTGGTGGTGGTGTTGTTGCTGCCGTGGCAGCAAAACGTACAGGGCAGTGGCACCGTTATCGCGTTCAGCCCGCAGGACCGCGCGCAGACCCTTCCGGCGCGCATTGACGGCCGTATCGAGCGCTTCCTTGTTGACGAGGGCGCGTTTGTGCGCGCAGGAACGCCAGTCGTCGAAATCAGCGAAGTGAAGGATGACTACCTGGATCCCGCGCTGCTGGAGCGCACCAGCGAACAGTTGGACGCCAAACGGCAGTCGAACCGCGACAAGGTACAAAAGGCAGCGGCGCTGGAGCGCTTGCTGCAAACGTTGCAGGACGCGCTGGTGGCGAAACGCGAACAGGCACGGACTTACATGTCGCAAAGCCGTGCGCTGCTCGAACAGGCCATTCTCGAAGACTCGCTGGCGCGAGATCAACACACGCGGCGCGCACAACTGTACGCGTCACCCTTGGGGCTCGTGTCGTTGAATGATCTGCAGGCAACGCGCCTGCGTGCACAATCTGCGGCGGCAAAGCGCGTGGAAAAATCGGGCGATCTTCGAAACGCCGAGCTGGCACTGACCGTTCTTGACGCCGAATACGGCGAAAAGATTGAGAAAGCGCGTTCGGATCGTCAATCGGTGCTGGCCGAGATTTCGGAAGGCGTCGGTGAGATTTCGAAACTTGAAAACAAGCTGGCGACGCTGACAGCGCGCAAAGGCGCGCAGCAGATTGAGGCGCCGCTTGATGGATACGTCGTGCGCGCAGTAAAGAATGGTATCGGAGAAATGGTGAAAGCCGGTGATGCCGTGGTAACCATTCAACCCGCGAACGGAAAGCGAGCCGTCGAGTTGTATGTGCGCGCCATGGATGTTCCGTTGTTGCGCATCAACAATCGAGTACGTGTCCAGTTTGATGGCTGGCCTGCCCTGCAGTTTTCGGGTTGGCCCAGTGTCAGTGTGGGTACGTTTGGCGGCATCGTGGCGGTGATCGACCAAAACGTGAGCGCCGACGGCCGCTTTCGAGTGTTGGTGGTCGCCGACAGCACAGATGAACCGTGGCCTGCTGAATTGCGACTGGGCTCGGGCGCCTATGGGTGGACCGCGTTGCAAAACGTGCGTGTCTGGTTCGAGTTGTGGCGACAGCTAAACGGTTTTCCCCCGTCAGTGCCGTCATCGGGAGCATCCGCGACGGCGGGAGACAAACCGGCCGCCACAAAGGAGCCGAGCGCGTCGGCGAAGAAATAGTGCGAACGCGGTCGTGTGTCTTTGCGGTGCGCCTTGCGACCCTTTTTCTCGCGACCGCAGGCGTGCTCCATGCGCAGCCCGGCATGGGAGCGGGCGGTGCGCGAGATACGCTTGACCTGAACACCTTTCAGCGGCGCGTGCTGGCCAATCATCCCGAGCTCACGCAACTGCGCAACGAACAGGCGCAGGCGCGTCGTTTGGTCACCGTGGCGAAAGGAGCCTTTGACCCGAAGGTGAGCGCATCGCTCGCGGACAAGCGGTACAAGAGCGAGCAGTACTACCGCTTTACCGACATTGCCCTTTCGATCCCTACCCTTGTCGGGGCGGATTTCAAGCTGGGATTCGAGCGCGGTGTTGGAAGCAAAATCAATCCGGAACGATCAACATCAAATGACGGACTGTTCACCCTCGGTGTGCAGATTCCGCTGGGCCGCAATCTCATCACGGACGAACGGCGCACATTGTTGACGCGGGCACGTGCCGTCAGCGACATCGCAGATGCGGATGCGATTGCCGCCACCAACAAGTTGTTGACGAACGCCTCCAAGGCGTATGGCGAATGGTATCTGGCCAACCGAAAGCTTGTGATCGCGGATAGCGGCGTGCGGCTCGCGACATTTCGGCTGGAGTCGGTGATGGCGCGCATTCGAGCAGGCGAGAGTGCGGCGATTGACAGTGTCGAGGCGCGCCTCGAAGTCCGAAGGCGGCAGGTTGCCTTGCTCGAAGCCCAGAACGAATTGCAAATCGCCGGGATTGAAGCGTCAGCGTTTCTCTGGACTGACCGGGCGCAACCGGCACGGCTGGGCACAAGTCTAACTCCAGCCCTTACGTCGCCGGGGGGTGCGGAGACGGACACCACCGCACTCGCCGGGTGGATTGCGAGCGCACAACGCGACCACCCCACGGTTCGCAAAGCCGACGCAAAAATTGCCATTGAGTCGGCGGAGCTGAAGCTCGCCCGGCAGGGACTGCTGCCAAACCTTGATGTTGCTGTGTCGGCGCTGGCCAATGGTGGAACCGGGGTACTGCAGCCGTCGCAGTGGAATGACAATTTCAAAAGCACGGCAAGCGCATCAACCGCCCTCTTGCTTCGAAAGGAGCGCGGGAAGCTTCAGGCAAGTGCGCTCAAGATGGAGTCCGCTCGACTGGAACGGTCGATTGGACAACAACGCGTCGCCATCGAAATTCAAAACGCACTTGGCACATTGATCATGCTGGAAACTGCCGAGCGGTTGCAGCGTGACAACGTAGTGTCGGCGGGAATGCTGCGCGATGCAGAAGATGCGCGCTTTGTTCTGGGAGAGTCGACGCTGCTCGCGGTGAACATCCGCGAGCGATTTCTGCTGGACGAGCTGGTCAAGCTTGAGCAGTTTCGAGCCAAACTGTTAAGCGCGGGCGTTGCATTAACGAGCGCCCGCGGCGTCCCGCCAGGTTAGTTGCTGCTTGCGCCGGTCGCGAGCGCAGCGCGCGCGCCCACGCTTGCGACGTGTGCGCGCGCGCGTGCAATGGCCCAGCGATATCCTGCAAACTTTGAAATCCCCAGCGGTGTCCATCCAATCTGTGCCGCTGCGTCGTCACCATAAATCACGCCGGCAATTTCGCCGGCCTGCGTGGTATCACCCAGCACTTCGAATGCTTCAATCACCGCCACCGTTTCTTCGGGCGTGAGTTCGGTTGCATACGGACCAAGTCCACCAATCGGTTCAGCGATCGCATACGCGAGCCCTTCGCACGCCAGCACGCGATTGAGCGTATCCGCGACACCATGTTGCGCGTGCCACATAACGCGCACCGCTTCGGCCGCAGCTTCGCGCGCAACGTCCAGTGCACTGCTGTCTTCGCGCGACCAGATACTGATCACGCCCCGATGCGCGACGCGCGCTTTTCCCGTGACACGTTCGTCAACTTCAGTCGCAATGCGATCGGTCCACAATCCTTTTGAACGCACTGAAATTGCGAGCGTTATTGCATCTGCGTAGTGACACGCGTTTGCAGCCTGCACTGCGGCGCGTTCGGCCAACGCTTCGGCATCCAGTGCAATCAACGCGTTGACGGTTTCGAGCGCCGCATCACCCGCCATGGGATTGTACGGCACCATGCCCCAATTGTTTTCCGTTTGCGAAACGTACGCAAGAAACCTGGGTGACTTTGGACCGCCTTCACGCGTGAGCGCGTAGATATCAGCCATCGTGTGCAACGTTGGTGCGATGTGCACGTTGGCGGTTGCCAACTTTGTGTGCGGTGTCATGATTTTTTCGTGCGTGTGTAATGCGATTGATATTATTCGTCGCTGACGTAACCGCGATCGACCAGAAACCGGCGAACTTCGACCGGGTCGATGACAACTTCGACCGATTCAGGCTTGAGCCCCGAGCGAATCAGAATTCCTTCGCCGCTGGTGCTGGCGACCACGAATGCATCAGTGGTGATGCAGACAATTTCCGCAGTCGGGGAAAGGTGCGATGAAGCACCACTGAATGTCATCACCGCCGAAGGGCCCAGTTGCGCGGCCAGTGCGTCGTTGGCAGGTTCGCTCCAGCTTGCACCGGTAAACAACACGACATCATTGCCGGCATCGGCCAGTGTGCCTGGTGCCGAGATCGGTTCGGTTGGCCAGTCTTTGGGTGTGTCGCCGTCGAGCTCTTCTTCGGTTCTTGGAACCGGGTTCACGCTGGCGCTTACACGGTACGCGTCAAACACGCCTTCAACATCAACCGGCTCCATTTCGATGCGCACAAAATCCCCGTCTGCGAGCAGCGCGGTGAATGACAGCGTGCCCACGATATAACCGGCCCAGCCCGCCCGCAGACGGCGCAGCGCGGTTACTGAATGGTCCGTCGCTTCCCAACGATATTCTCTCAACTGTTGCTCGCTCGTTTCGCTGAAGGACGTCAATGGTCGAGCGTCACAATGCTGCGCCGGACGTCGGATGACCTCAAAATACGCGACGCTTCCCGTTGCGCGAGACTAATTTTCTTACGGGCTCCTGCGGGTCTGGAGCAGCTGATGGCTGGGCGCCAATGGACGTCCACGCCGAACCAGCACAGTCAATCAATTCTTCGGTACAGGCTCATGATTCCAACACTTGGCTTCGCTGCTTACGACGCAACATCTCCGCTTCGCTCATGGAATTTTGAACGTCGCGACATCGGTGCGACCGATGTACACATTGAAATCATGTTTTGCGGTGTGTGTCATTCGGATTTACACACCGTCAAGTCAGAATGGGGCGCCATCAAGTATCCCCAGATTCCCGGCCACGAAATTGTCGGCAAAGTTGTTTCGGTTGGCAGTAGCGTAACGAAACACAAAGCTGGCGACATCGTGGGCGTTGGGTGCCTGGTCGATAGCTGCCAGACATGCCCGTCATGCGCAGAAAATCTTGAGCAGTATTGCGAGAAAGGTTCAACCGGCACGTACGGCGGAATCGAAAAGCAGACAGGCAAACCGACGCAGGGTGGTTATTCCCGGGAGATCGTCGTCACCGAGAAGTTTGTGTTGCGCATTCCAGCCGGACTCGATCTGGCGGGCGTGGCGCCGTTGCTGTGCGCAGGCATCACGACGTATTCGCCGCTGCGTGAGTGGGAAGTTGGACCGAACAGTCGTGTGGGTGTGGTTGGTTTGGGCGGTCTCGGTCACATGGGTATCAAACTCGCAAAGGCGATGGGTGCGGAAGTGGTGCTCCTCACCACCTCCGCCGGCAAAGCCGAAGATGCGAAGCGGCTGGGTGCGAGTGACGTAATCATCTCGCGTGATGAAGCCGGCATGAAGAAGAACGCGAATTCACTCAACCTCATTATTGATACGGTGAGTGCGCCGCACGATCTCACGTCGCAGATGAATCTGCTCAAACGTGATGGCACGCTGGTGTTGTTGGGTGGAAGCCCCGAGCCGCATCCGTCACCAGCCGTGTGGCCGTTTATCCTGGGCCGTCGCCGTCTGGCCGGTTCGCTGATTGGTGGCATTGCCGAAACGCAGGAGATGCTGGACTTCTGCGGCAAGCACAACATCACATCAGACGTCGAAGTGATTCGGATGGATCAGATCAACACGGCGTACGAGCGCATGCTCAAGAGCGATGTGAAATACCGGTTCTCGATTGATATGGCGACGCTGGCGTAACTTGCGAAAATGCCGCGCGCACCGTTACGGCGCGCGCGGCAAGAACTAAGAAAATGATCTTACTGCAAAAAATGGACGCAGATTGAACGGATTTTTGTAAGTGCGATTCCGCAGATTTTGAACAGCAGCTTATTTCCGAAATGCCGCCGTCAATGGAACGCCATCAAGTTTCTCGAGCGGCTTGACTTTGAGCGCCTGCGCCAGTGTCGGCGCCATATCAACAACGCGCACTCGCTCACTGTGTTTGCCCGCCGCAAATGGCGCACCCCAAAACACGACCGGCACCCACGCATCCTGATCCCACGGGCTTCCGTGCGTCGCGATTTTGATTCCGGCATAGTAGTCGTATTGATCAAGCGTCAGCACTGAACGTACGGGCCCGCCCGGTTCAAACATGTGCAGCCAGCGGCGCGCGACGAAATCGTTAACAGTGTCGGCCTGTGCGAGATCGCGAATCTGATCGGCGCGGTAAACACCTTTCAAATCTTTGAGAGCAATGTCCAGTGCACGCGCCACCGAATCCACTCGGATTTTCCGGCGCTCAAACGACGTGGTATCGCCGACAAGAAACAGCCCCTCAGCGAAATCGACCTGTGTCGTATCGATGCCAAGCGCTTTCATCTGGACGATTGCCTTGCGCCACACCGGATATGGATCGATGTAGGCCGCTCCAGCGTTTGGCGTGACTGTGGACAACACGGTTGGAAACGGCGACATCCCGTGATCACCCGTCAACGCAATGATGATGCGCGTTGAATCACGCATCTTGAACAACGAATCGAGAAACACGCCCAGAAATTTGTCGACTTGCAAAATCTGGTCGTGCAATTCTTTTGAGTCGGGACCATAACGATGTCCAATTGCGTCGGTCGTTGACAACGAAATGCTCAACAGATCCGTGCGATTGGTGTTCGCACCCAACTGCAACTGCTGCACACCTTCCAGCGCGAACTTGAGCGTCAACTCATCCATCACCGGAAAGTTGCCAAGGCTTGTCGCGGCCAACTCGTCGTCATCAACAATCACGTGCGGAAACATGAACTGCACGCCCTGCGATTCCTGCGGCACACTGTCCGGCTCTGCATAGCTGCTCGCGGGCAACAGCGGATTCCACACCCACCGTTTGTAGCTCGCCGGCAGTTTGCGCGCGTTAAACTCGGTGACCCATTTTGGCAGCGAGTTCGCGTAGTAGGTGCTGGTCGTAAAATTCCCTTGCGGTGTGTACCAGTACACATCGCCCTTGGACTTGCCGATTGGAAGAATTGCTCCACGATCTTTGCGCGACACGGAAAGAAACTTTGTGTTGCGATCGTTGGCTTTCATCC
>JBDTTO010000028.1:0-12745 GCA_039930585.1 Gemmatimonadaceae bacterium | reverse complement strand
GGAGATCCGTAAAGATCAGAATGTAGCCGACAATTTCGCCACGCATCCCGGGCACGGGATCGGCGCGCACGGCGACTGGAATTTCACCAGTCAGTCCGTGTAACAAGCGAAGCTCGCCGCGCCACGGTTGCCGATCGGTGTTGATACGCTGCAGAATTTCGCGAATGCGCGCCTGATCAGCGCTTAACGAAAGCAAGTCTTCGAGATCCTGGAAGTGCAACATCGGACGCTCGACCAGACGATGAAACGCTTCGTTCACAATGAGGACGTGACCCGAACCGTCGGCCAGAATCATGGGTTCGCCGGCAACTTCAATCACACTCAGCGTTGACGTTGCTTGCTGATCTGCAATCAAGGCGCGTAACGCGCGCATCTGCAAAATCATATCGACCAATGAGCTGCGCATTGCACTCGCAATGGCGAGTTCGGTTGCTGACCATGGCTTTGCGGTATCGCGTACCAACTCACTCCACGCCGCAAATGATCGACGCGGCGAAAGATCGCGCGGATCATTACCAACGTGCACTGGTTTACCGGGATTGCCAGCCCATGTTACGGTGCGAATCTGTTCTTTGCGAAACCAAACGAGATATTCACCGTCGCCGCGCGACAGTTCGATTGCGAGCACGCCCGTTGCAAGTCCGGCGAGTGGCTGCAGCTCTCGATTGATCTTTTGCAGCGACGATGTATGAAAAACAGGTTCGCGATTGTTCTGCTCAAGCCACGCAGCAAACGCACGTAACTCCGGACGCGACGGCGTTTCACCGGCGGTGAGAACTTCGCCTTGATAAAAAAGGGCCGCACCGCTGGCATCGAGCGGGGCCAATACCTTTTCGGCCGGATCATCGAATAGCGCGTCACGCCAATCACCGGTTTCGGTGGCCGCCTGTACCAATCGGTGCTCAAGCGCGCGCACAAACAACTCCGCCTCAATTTGCGCGCGATTTTCCAGAGCAGAAATGCGGGTGGACACAACTTCTGACATCAATTCGCACGCGGTGCGCATTTCACTCGCGACGGACTTGGCAGAGTAGTGGTGACAGGCAATCAGCCCCCACAATCGGCCTTCGCGTATGAGCGACGCCACCAGCGTGGCGGTCACGCCCATGTTCTGCAAATATTGCAAATGCAGTGGCGACATGCTGCGCAAATTGCACAACGACATGTCGAGATCTTCGCCGGATTGGGGCGAGAATCTCGGTAAGACCGGAACGGGTTCGTAATGGACGTCAACCAGCACTCGCACACGATTGCGCAGATACAGCTCGCGCGCGCGATGCGGAATATCGGACGCCGGATAGTGCTGGCCCAAAAACGGTTCGAGATGTTCTTCGCGCGCTTCGGCAATCACTTCGCCATGTCCGTCCACATCAAACTGGTACACCATCACGCGATCGTACTGCGTGAGGGCGCGCACGTAGCGAACGACTTCATTGCCAAGCTGATGCAACGACGCCGCGGATGTGATTCGGCCAACAGCTTCAGCCAGTACATGCGGTAAATTCGCGGACGGATCAGCCTGAACGTCGGTCGAATCCTGCAATTCGACGATCAGTCCGCTCATTGACTGACGATGCAGCGAGCCTTCGACCGCAATGAATTGCCCGTTTCGTTCAATGCGGCAACGAATGGGCGTCGCCTGCATCAGCAGATTTGATCTCGCTAACCGTGTGATCTGTTCGGCGATATCACCACCGAGCACGGAGATGGCGGAACCCAACAGCGTTTCGTGCGCGATGCCGAGTGTTTCTTCGGAGTTGATGCTTGCCTGAACGATGGCCAATTCGGGCTCGCGCAAAACAAGCAGCGACCCGTGGGGCTGAATCGAACCCGCGAGGTGAATTTGCTCACGCTCGCAATTCGTGAGATCGGCCTCGCCAAATGGCGGGTGCTCAGCGTGAAGGTTCATCTGACTTCGACTGGTGGGATGCGCAAGCGACTTGAAACGCGCTCGGAAATATCTACGCCCGGGGCCGCGCGAGCGTCAGAGGAATGCGGCGGTGGGCCGCGCTAAGATGTACTCAACCGGCAGTGGTTCGTTCATCGAGAAGGCGGCAGCGCGCGCGCCGGTTTGCATGCCGTGTGTCAGACAATCCCCTACGGCGGGGCCGCCCAGGTAAGAACCCGTAAAAAAGACCCGCGACGCTCCGTTTTCAATCGCTGTTGCCGCGCCAAGTATGTGATGGTGTCCGACTTCCAGTTGCGGTATGCCTTGTTCCCACCGGGCCACTTTTGTCAGCGTCGGTTCCCCTGAAAGGCCGAGCAATGGTGTGAGTTCGTCGAGCGCGGCGCGAATACACTGCTGTTCGCTCAAGCCGGCTCCGGCACCTCCAAACTTCGCGCCGCCAACGAATGCCGTGATGAGCACATGGCCTGATGGCGCCCGGCCGTCAAACATGCTGGAGTTGAACAGTGCACCGAGAATGCCGCGCTTTTCTGCGGAAGGAAACAACACGCCAAATCCGTCCAGCGGATGTGAGACGTCGGCGCGACGAAATCCCAGTGCGACGGTGCATATGGGCGCGTACGGAACGGTCGAAAGCTGAGTGATGTTATCGCGCCATTCGTCGGGCCAGTCGATGGACGGCAGGCGGTGCGAAGGCAGCGCACAGATCATCGCATCTGCAACTATCGTTGTGCGAATGCCCTGGATCTCGCAGGACAGCGAGATCTGTTCACCCATTTGCGAAACACCGACCAGGCGAGTGTCGAACGCGCAAACACCATCAAGCGCGCGATGAAACGCCTGAGGCAACTGGTTCATGCCGTGCCTGAGCGAGACAATGTGCCCTTCGCGTTGGTCTTTTCGCTGTCGCGCGCGTTTGACGGCGCCCAACAACACCGAGCCAAACTCGCGTTCCAACTCACCAGCAATGCGCAGTACATGTCGCGACGACAGTCTGGTGGCATCCCCCGCACACACGCCGCTCACAAACGGATCGACGACGTAGTCGAGGACCTCCTGTCCAAAGCGACGCCGCACGAGTTCCGCGAGTGTTTCTTCGTAATCAGTGTTCGCCAACCGTTGCACAAACGGCTCGGCCAACAGTCGCAATTTCCCCAATGAAGTCAGCAAATCGGTGCTGAACAATGACGTGGGAGACGACGGCAGCGCGTGCATTTTTCCATTGCGCACCACGTAGCGGCGCGCTGCCGACTTCGGCGGTGACACAACGTCACCCATCAATCCAAGTTCGTGCAATAGGCGCATTGACTGCGCAGTGGCCGCCATCGACGTAGGCCCGCGCTCGACGACAAATCCATCGGTGTCGTCCGTCTGCATTACACCACCTGCGTTCGACTGCGCTTCAAGCAACAACACGCAAGCGCCTGCCCTGCGCGCGCTGTACGCTGCCGCCAGCCCGGAAATTCCACCGCCTACAACAACAACATCCGCGCGCGCGTTCAATCGTTTTCTGCGGCCCAGTCGCGCGGCACCAACATCGCATTCAGTGCCGACGAAAGTGGATCACCGCGGCTATCGGCGTCATATGTCCATTGCGCGACAGGTGGAAGACTCATGAGCACACTTTCCACGCGCGCGCCGGTCTGCAGTCCAAACAACGTGCCACGGTCGTGCAGCAAATTGAATTCCACATAACGTGCGCGACGCGTCAGTTGCAGCGCACGCTCGGCTTCGTTGCTTGGCGCATCGCGACGTTGATCGACGATGGGCGCATAGGCAGTTTCCAGCGTGCGCCCAACGTCTCCGACAAATGCAAACAACGCTTCGTCATCAAGCGCGCTCGCATCTTCGTCGGGCCGCAGATTGTCAAAGAATACTCCGCCAACTCCCCGTGCCTCTCCGCCGCGATGTGTGTTGCGGAAGTAGTCGTCGCACCATGCCTTGAAGCGCGGATACAGAGACGGATGATGCGCATCACACGTGCTGCGCAATGTTCGGTGAAATGCGCGTGCGTCATCCGGTGAGGGGTACGTTGGCGTCAGATCGGTACCACCACCAAACCAGGCGTCGAGCAGTTCACCGTTGTCGTCCGTGATTTCGAAGTAGCGCACGTTCAGATGCACCGTCGGAATACGCGGGCTGCGTGGATGCGCGACAACACTCAAGCCGGTCGCAAAGAATTTGTTCTCTTCATTCGCGATCAAACGGCCACCCAATCGCAGTGCCGCCGCTGTCGGCAGAGCACCACTTACCGCCGAACGATTTACTCCAACCTTTTCGAAGGTCGTGCCCTCGGCCAGAATGCGCGTGACACCACCGCCTCCGCCCTGGCGCAACCACCGATCTTCGCGAAACGTACCGCCACCATCGAGACGTGAAAACAGCGATGTCGTTTGCTCATGCAGCGCCGCAATCCAGGCAGTGGCGCGCTCACGACGCGAAGACTGCGGTGGCCTGGATGTTTCGTTGATGGGAATGGGCATGGCCATCGCGTTCACGACGCGGAACTCCAACTCTGCACGGTGTCGATAAACACGCGCGCGTTGTCGACTGGGACGTCCGGGAAAATTCCGTGACCGAGATTCGCAATGTGTCCTGATCCGTCGAACGCGTTCAGCATGGCGAGCGTGCGATTGCGAATGACGTCAGGCGACCCATACAACACGCATGGATCGAGATTACCCTGTACCGCGATACCCAGTTTGTCCGCGACACGTCGCGCTTCACGTGGATCGATGCGCCAATCAACACCAATCACGTCGGCTTTTGTTGCGATTGCGACTTCTTCCAACGCCCAGGATGCACCGTGCGGAAACACAATCAGTGGTGCTCCCGACGTTTTTGCAATCGCAGCCGCCTCCGCCAGCGCTGGCAGCGCGAACTCACGATAGTCGGCCGGAGTGAGTGCACCGGCCCACGAATCAAACAGCTGCACAACTGAAGCCCCGGCTGCAACTTGCGCACACAAAAATGCGCCGACTTCGCGCGCCAGGCGCTGCAACAACGTGTGCATGAACCTTGGCTCGGATAACATCGCGCGTTTCGCGTGCTGAAAGTTTGGCGATCCGCCGCCTTCAATCATGTACGCCGCCAACGTCCACGGCGCGCCCGCGAAACCGATGACCGGAACGCGACCATTGAGTTCTCGCTTCACCAGTCGAATGGCATCCAGTGTATAGCGCAAATCTTCTTCGGGATCCACCGCGCGCAGCCTGTTGAAATCGCCGATTGAGCGCAGCGGACTTCCAAAGCGCGGGCCAACACCGTCTTCGACTGTGAGGTCCATTCCCATTGCACTGGGAATAACGAGAATGTCGCTGAAGATGATCGCAGCATCCACGCCGAGAATATCGATGGGTTGCAACGTGACTTCGGCCGCAAGTTCCGGCGTGCGCACCATCGAAAGAAAATCCGAACCGGCGCGCACCGCGCGATACTCCGGGAGGTAGCGCCCCGCCTGACGCATCATCCAGACAGGCGGGCGATCCACCGCCTGCCGTCGACATGCTCGCAGCAATCGGTCGTTCAACAACGGCGCCTCTGCCTGTTCGACTGTTGAATCCATTTGAAAGTGTACGGTTGCCATAGCGATCTCAGTCGACGTTACTGCCGGCATGGGCGGGCGCCCGGTTTGCATCGTAGTCAGGCATCGAGAACAGCGCGCTCATTGTGCGAGTGAGTTCGGAAACTGGCTCGCCACGAGCCATTGCCACTCGCACTGCGCTCATGGGCCGCGCCATCAACTTCGCAACGATGCGCTTCGACAAACGTTCTGCCACTTCGTCGCCCGCTGCATGTGCGAGTTCACGCCGACACACATCGGCGAGTGCTTCGCGCAATGGACGGATGGCTTCACGAGCTGTTGCTGCGGACAACCATTCGGCGAAATCCTGCAACTCGGTTTCGACAATTGCTTCGGCGGCAGGAATCGCCGATCGACGCGTCTGTTCGGTTGCCGATACCTGTGGGCGAAGTGCGTCGAGATCGACCAGCGTGACGCTTGCAAGTTCGGCTGAACCGACCTCGATGTTACGCGGCATTGAAAGATCGACCAGCAAAAGCGGATAACGATCTGTGGCGCAGTTGGCGCGCGCGTGCGCGAGGCGTTTCGCGCCGATGATTGGCGTGATGGCGCCGGTTGCGACCACTGCGATGTCCGCCATTGCGATTTCGGCATGTACACTTTCCATCGGTGCCGCACGGCCGGAAAGCATCTCTGCGAGATTTTCGGCACGAGCCTGTGTCCGATTGATGAACACAAGGTCACGCGCGCCGAATTTCGCCAACTGTCGCGCCACGCGCTCACCGGTCTTGCCGCAACCAACAACGACAATACGCGTGTGCGTCAAAGCGCCGAAGCGCCGCAGTGCCAGCGCCGCCGCCTGGGCACCCACGGAATTTTTTCCGCTTCCGAGAAGCGTACTCGTTTGTACCCGCTTACCGGTGCGCAACGCGGTTTCGAACAAGCGATGCAACACTGGACCTGTGGCATTCGCAGCTGATGCTTCACCGTATGCGACGCGGAACTGTCCAAGTATTTGTCCATCGCCCAGCACCTGCGATTCCAGACCCGCAGCGACGCGAATTGCGTGGCGTGCGGCAGTGAGTTCGGTGCGTGGTACTGCAACATCCAGCAAGGCCTGTGCGTCGTTACCGCCGGGCATCCAGCGATTGGCCAGATTCCTGACGTGTTGAGGCAAGTCTGCGTGAATTGCCTCCGGACACCAGGCGTACAGTTCTGTACGATTACACGTGGCAATGATGGCCATGTCGGTAATGCCATCCTCATTCAGTCGTGCATACAGCGGTGCGACTTCCGACAGGGGAACATGAAATCGTTCGCGTGTCGCAACATCAGCAGCCTGGTAGTCAACGGCCAGAGAGATGAGCATGCAGTCAGGACTGGGAGAATGGGGCGTTGAGCGCCACGATTCGTTGATTCAGCACGGTCGCGAACGAAACCCACGCGAGATACGGCACCAGCAACCACACCGCCGTGGTTGATAACGGGCGAACAACTACGATGAGCGCCACAATGGAGCACCAGAACACCACAACTTCAAACAGCGCCAGGTCGGGACGGCGTCTCTCGAAGAAGAGAAAACTCCACGCGCTGTTCAGCACAAAGTTAAGACCGAACGCCATCAGCACTGCGGTGCGTTGTCGTTGCGTAATGACCGGCGAATTCCACGCGATCACTGCAGCGCAACCGAGGCAAACAAAAATGGTTGTCCAGGCGGGAGCAAACAAAAAATCAGGCGGCTGGAACCACGGCTTTCGCAGTTCGCGATACCATTGTCCCGTGTCAGTCAACCAGGCACCGAGTACCGCGAGCCCAACAACTGACACGACAGTTATTGCGATCGATGACGTGGAGTATCCGCCGATGCGCACTAGAGCGCTCCCGCTGAAGCTGCGCTCACGCGCGCACCAACCCCGCGAGATGCGCAAGATTCTTGAAGAAGATGCGCACATGCGCGATTGGTTTTGCACGCACAAGTCTTTTCTGCATGTATGCGTCAAACGTGAGGCGCTGCACATCACGGTCGCGACAAATCGCCACAAACCGCTCGCGCCGCGAGTCACTCGAATACCAGAAACGTTGCATGATGCCGAGGATGCGAAACACCTGACCGAATTCAGCCATATATCGCTGGCGATAGGCGCGTAATGCCCGCGCAACTTCACGCGCGTTCGACGCCGAAAGCGCGCAGCTCACCGCTTCCGCAGCGTAGCGTCCGCCCGTCATCGCGTAGAAGATTCCTTCGCCCGACGCTGGCGCTACTACTCCGGCCGCATCACCGGCAATCACGACATCGCGACCGTTGTCCCAACGCGGCAATGGCGCCAGTGGAATTGGCGCACCTTCACGACGCAGCGTTGCGGCATCGGTGAGATTCGTATCCGCGCGCAATTGCGCGACGGCGGCTCGCAATCCGAATCCTTTCTGAAAACTTCCGGTGCCGACGCTGGTTGTCGCGCCGTGCGGGAAAATCCACGCGTAGAAGTCCGGAGAGAGTTGTCCCTGGTAGTACACGTCACACCGCGTGCTATCAAACGCATCATCGGTTGTGACACACTCCGCCGGCAGCGGCGATCGCACAATCTCATGATACGCGAACACGTGTCGCGCGGCTTTTGCGCCTGGAATTTCCTGTCGCGCTACTCCGGATAACGCACCGTCAGCGCCGATCACCATGCGCGCGCGTACAGCTTCAGGTTTTCCAAACCGTGATCCACCTGCGGCATACCGTATAACGGCGATACCGTCGTCATCACGATCGAGCTGTTGAAACGTGCCCACGCGGCGTTCGGCACCGGCGGATTCTGCGCGCACGCGCAACCATTCGTCAAACTGTTCGCGATCCACCATGCCAACGAAACCATTGCCAACCGGCATGGTCACGTGTTTGCCGCTTGGGGCAATCATTCGCGCAGCACTGATTTGCGCGACAATCAGTTCCGCTGGAATGTCAAAATCAGAAATGAGCTGTGGTGGCACCGCGCCACCGCACGGTTTGATACGACCCGCACGATCCAGCAACAACGTGCGATGTCCGCGGCGCGCCGATTCGCACGCGGCCGTTGCCCCCGCAGGTCCGCCGCCAATGACAACCACGTCAAATGACTCGAGCGAAACTGCCGGTTCAGATTTCATTGTCGACTCAGGCGCTTCGCAAGGCGAATGCACTCACCATCATGCCCATCACAAACAACATGACGCCGGTGCCGTTGTACCAGGCAGCGCGCTCTTTTGGCGCCGCGAGCAAACGTTTCATCAATGGGATTTGCACGACGGTCAGCGCGGCAATGACGGCGGCATACCACGGCGAATTCCAGATTATCAGCAGTGCGATCACAACAAGTTGCGGAACCAGCATCATCAAACACGCCACCTGCCCTGCACGCACGGGGCCAAGCATTACCGGCAGTGATCGAATGCCGGATTGTCGGTCGCCGCCAATACTTTTGAAGTCATTCAACGTCATGATGCCGTGCGTACCAGCACTGTACAGCAATGCGAGCGCGATGATCTGCGGCGATGGCCACTCTGGCGCCATCAGAATGGCGGCTGCTGTAATCCACGCGAGCCCTTCGTACGATAGCCCAACGGCGGCGTTGCCCAGCCATCCGTTTCGCTTGAGTCGAATTGGCGGTGCGCTGTAGGCCCACGACAACACGTTGGCTGCAACCGCGGCGAGAAATCCGCGAATTCCAAACACGGCCCCGACGGCCAGCGAGATCAGCGTCCAACCAATCGCAATTCTCAGTCCCCAAACGCCGGGAACGCGCCCCGATGGAATTGGCCGATTGGGTTCGTTCAAGGCATCGACGTCCCGATCATACCAGTCGTTGACCGCTTGAGAGGCCGCACACACCAGCGGGCCCGTGAGGAGAATCCCCAGCGCGATTTGCGCTTTGTGCTGGCTCAAGGCTGCGCCGGACGAAACTGCCCCGCACGTGAACGCCCACATGGGTGGAAACCAGGTGACCGGTTTCAGCAGTTCAAGCACCACACTCGGCTTAGGAGTGCTGGCTGAACTAGTCTGTAAAGTTGCCGTTACGGTCATGACTGTCAGATAAAGTTGACACTGGGGTTCGTCAAGAGTCTTTTCTCGATTTCCCGGACTTTCTTTTGGAAGATTTAGCTAAAGCGGTTGCGAAACAGACTGTAAAGCCTGAATCGTCGGGCGAGGTCAGCCCGCTTGCCGGCCTTCGGAAAGGATGTTTTGCGCCTCGACGCCCGCTGCCAATTGGTGGCGGCGCATCTTTACATAGAGGCTTTGCCGGCTGAGCCCCAGCACTTCGGCCGCGGCTGTTCGGTTGTCATCGGTGAGCTCGAGAGCCGCTTCGATAAAATGTCGCTCAACCAGATCCGACGTATCACGGAGCAGATCACGCAGTGCGACGCGGCCGACCAGGGACGTCAACTGTTCGACGGCCAGGGTAAGATCGCGGGCACCCTGCGGACCATGAGCGACCCGTCGGCCAACGTCACGAAGAATGAATCCAATGCACTGTGGCGCGTCTGTGGGCGCCGCTGCTGCTGAAATCTCGGCTTCGCTGGTGCCGCCCTGCTCTCCACGAACGGCCGTAGCCATCAGGCGAATCGCCCCGTGTTTCCGGAGCGTGGCGAGGAACACTCCAAGATCTGCACCGGGTCGGCCGATCCACTCGCTGATAAGTCGCCCATGCGCCTGCTGTTCACCGGCCAGCTGCACCTGGTCCAGAAACGAGCGATTGGCCGAAATGACTCGGCCCTCGATGTCGGTGACCACAAAACCATCCGGCGCGTTGGCCAACAGCTCTGCGACTTCGGCGCCGAGTTCCGAATCACGCGGTGCGGAAACACCCGTTGCCGTGAATCGAACCAGAAACAGTGAAACCGCATCCTGTCGGAAGCACGACACGGAGACTTCAACCGCGGCACCACCATTTGCGAGCCGCGCTTCGACGGTACCGGAACGTCCAGCCGTACGCGCGTTCGCGAGCGCTTCTTCGAGCGCGGGTTCAGAATCCGGATCGACACCAATGGGAAACGTGCGGCCAACGAGTTTGTCCGTGCTTTTGTCAAACAAGCGACCTGCAGCATCGTTTGCATCGACGATGCGACGGTTGCTTGCGTCGACAACAAGAATTGCTTCGGACGAAACCTGAAACAGCAAACGGTATCGGGTTTCAACATGGCGCAGGCGCCAATAATCGCGCTCGAGCGCTTGCTGTGTTTCAACAAGTCGCTGCTGCAATGACGCAATCGCACGCATGTCGCGACCAACCGCGACGAGCCCACCGGCTCCACCCATCCGCACTGCCGTGTAAGCAACCGGAAGATCCGGTCCGGCCGCGGTTGGATGATTGACCTGGCGACGACGTGACACTCCGCTGGCCGCGACATCGCGCAACAGCGCTTCGACTTTGCCGCGTGATTCGGGCGTGACGGTATCAACCCACGGCCGCCCGATCCACGTTCCGGAATCTTCGGCAATCGAATCAGCGCCTTCAGTCGTCGCCACATCGCGAATGACGCCCCGATTGTCGACCACGAGCGCGATATCACCAGCCGCAGCTACGAGCGCGATCGCGGAATCGCGATCCAGCCCGCTGGCGGGGATCGAATCGGTGCTCAACGATTTGCTCACGTGGTTCATCAGGACTCTCTGAAATTCGTTGGTGACACAGCCTCGTGCCAACGCGCCTTGCAAACCGCGCTTGTGTTAAATCGACAACATTTGACGGGCACGTTCGGGCGCCAGTTCCGCGTTGGCCGCCGATGCATCTGCTCCAATACGCTCGAGCAGGCCGGGATGCTCGTTAAACGCTCTTCCTCCAGCGAGGATCAGCACGTTGCGATTTCTGGAAGCCTGACGGACGCGTCTGATTTCGCGTTTCAAGTTGTCCAGACGGCTGTCACACGATACCGAGAACCCTACTATATCGTACCACTCCGTCCGAACATCTGCCAACAATTGTTCATCAGAAAGTGGTGGGCCAACATGTACTTCCCAACCGTCGCGCACAAAAAACTCAGCGACCATAAAGAGACCGAGCGAGTGCTGCTCACCGGGAACGCACGCGAGCAGAACGCGTCCTGCAACTTCTTCCTCGGGGCGGTCGCGCACGAACATTTGACTGAGATCGCGTAGCACCAACTGCAGCCGTCCGACGGCCATGGTAACCTCGACAAAATCGCAATTGTCTTCGGACCACATCTCGCCGAGTGCGCGAGCCGAGGGCGCGAGGAGATCCAGGTAGATCGACTGTACCGAGCGTCCTTGTTCGAGCAGGCGATCAACCAGTTCACGAATCACGCGATCCTCGGTCGCGAGCGCGGCGCGAACAAACTCGGGCACGAGCGGGTCGTCGGCGGCTCGGTCGGGGGCGACGCGTTCGGCGACAGGCGAGCTCAATGCAATGTCTGCCACCGCGCACTGGGCCGGTTTTGCAGGTTTCACCACAATGGGTCTGGACATCCGCGCAGAAAACGCGATATCCAAGTCATTGGGTCGTACTGGCACCCTTTCCGCCTCTGGCACGCCGAAACCTCCTGTCCGCCAGAATCGGGGTGGCGGTTATACGCCACTGCAGGCCCTGACGTGGGGGTAATGTTGTGATCAATGAAAGAACTGTCAAGTATTTCTGACGTAAACTTTACTTGACACTTTTTGCCACCCGCATTATCGTCGGGCTCCGAACGCTGACTGGATGGACCGGCGAGGTGGAGGCACGATGCGGACTGAGGGCGAACGCCATTCGCTGTACACACCGGACCAACGGCGCCGGCGCGATGCGTCGCGGTGGACACTCGTGCAGGGAATCCTGGCACCCGTCCAGTTTCTGATTTTCGCAGTCAGTGCGATGCTGATCGTCCGGTATCTGATCACCGGTAATGGTTTAGGCGCCGCCAACATCTCCGTGATCGTCAAGACGATGGCTCTGTACGCAATCATGTACACGGGCGCGCTGTGGGAACACGACGTGTACGGCCAATATCTGTTTGCGCCCGCGTTCTATTGGGAAGACGTGGTCAGCATGGGGGTGATTGCGCTGCACACCGCGTATCTGGTCACGCTGATGTTCGGTTGGTTGTCGCCGCGGGCACGATTGGTTATCGCGCTGTGCGCCTACGTGACGTACGCCGTGAACGCGACACAGTTCTTGCTGAAACTTCGCGCGGCGCGACTGCAGGAAGCGCGACGAGTCGCGGCCGTCGGGGGGCTGGCAGCATGACGGCACTCGCTGCGTCGCCGGATACTGCAATTGATGTAACCGCGGCCGTTGCCTGCGCTGATCGTTCGCTGCCGGTACTCCGCGAACGTGGTCAACGAGAAGTGTTTTGTG
>JBDTTO010000027.1:0-12866 GCA_039930585.1 Gemmatimonadaceae bacterium | reverse complement strand
GATATTTGACAGTCGAAGCGCGCTTGCATCGATTGAAATTGCGTTGGCGCTGGTGTTGCTCGTTGGATCAGGCTTGATGCTCAAGAGTCTCGGTAATCTGCTGGCGGTTTCACCCGGGTTTACGCCACAAGGCGTGTTGTCGATGCGATTCAACGCACCCGAAGGTACGCCGCGCGATTCGGCGACGGCGTTCTACAATCAGGTGGTAGAGCGCATCAGTGCGCTGCCCGGTGTTTCCGCGGTTACGCTGCAGGATTGTCCGCCACTCGGCGGTGGTTGCAACGCAACTGCCGCAGTTCGTCGGGATCGTCCGGAATCTGACGTGTCAGCCAAACTGGATGTGGGCGTGCATTGGGTTTCACCCAACTGGGCGTCCGTGATGGGTGTGCCTCTCAAGAAAGGCCGAACCTTCGACGGCGGTGATCGCGCGGGACGCCAGAAAGTCGTGATGGTGAGCGAGACTGCGGCGAAGCGCCTCTGGCCGAACGAAGAAGCGCTTGGCAAACCGGTCAGCGTGTATCAAGGTGGGTTTGACACCGACACTGCTTTTGTTATTGGCGTTGTGGGCGATTTGCGTTATGGCACCGTTGATTCGTTATCGCACCCCGATTTCTACCTCTCATATCTGCAATCGGCACGCACCCGCATGATGATCATGGTGCGTACATCCGGCGATCCGCTGGCGATGGCGCCGCACGTTCGTGCAGCGTTGCGGGAAGTCGCACCGGAACTTCCGTTGTACGACATTCGCACGATGGAGTCACGTATTTCGGATTCGACATCGTATGCGCGATTTGCGACGATGTTGTTGTCGTTGTTCGGATCGGTGGCGCTGTTGCTGGCCGCGTTGGGTACGTATGGCGTTATCGCCTACTCAGTATCCCAGCGTACGCGTGAGATTGGCATTCGTGTGGCACTCGGCGCAACTGCTCAGCAAGTGGCGCGGATGATTGTCGCACACGGGCTTGGAATTGCCGCAGTGGGCGGGGTGGTGGGCATTGTCGTTGCCATTGCGACAACGCGCGTGTTGCAATCACTGCTGTTTGATGTCACGGCAACCGATCCGACAACTTTTGCAGCGATTGTTGTTGTGCTGGTTGGTTGCGCAGCCGCCGCCAGCTGGATTCCCGCAAGACGTGCTGCGAGAATCCAGCCCACAGAAGCACTGCGGCAGGACTAGAGTCGGTTTTTTTCGTACAACAGGTTTCGTGGCGCGATGTTCCACTCGTATGATCGCGTCACGAGTTGTCCACCGTTTACACCGGGATCAATGCGGTCGGCCTTGAGCTGTGCCCGCAGTTTCACGCCGATAATCTTGTTGCCGTTGTTTGTGGTGTCCGAATCAAAGCCGTCGTACGACTGATGCACGTGTCCGCCAACAAAGGTCAGCGCCGCACTCCAGCTTACCACATTGGTCGCGAGCACGGCACCAATCGGTGCGCCCGAGAGCGTGAAACGATCGGCGCGCATCAACGTGTTTGTGCCGGCATCGAAGTAGTACAAGGTCGCTTTCAGTTTCTGAATGGATGATGCTGATCGCGAGAGCAGCAAACTGTCCGAGAGGCCGGACTGACGGCCCAGCAGCCAATTTTGCGGATTGAAATACACCTGAAAACGCGACCCGTGATCCACAACGCTGGTGATGAGCAACAGTCGACGCTCGCTTCCTACCTGCAGTCGCGCCATGTCACCGGCGGCCAACACGTAGGTGCCGCCAAACTTGTTGAATTCGATACACGTCGCACCGCAATTGCCACCCATTGGATAGTCCGGCGAGGCTCCACCGTCGTCGTAGATGGAATAGACGGGAGACTCATCGGGCGTGTACGGCACTGCCAGGATGGACAACGTATCGCCAAAACCGGCCACGCTCGCAAACACCGGCGTGCTTTCAATACCGATGCCAGCTTCCTGCGCGTCACGGGCCAGCGACATTCCAACGAAGCGTGCGTTGCGATCAATCGCTTCGCGAATTGTCCAACCACGACGGCTCTGCCATGATGTAAGCGCAAAGCCGGTCGCCGACGTGATGATGACCATCGAAATGGTCATCGACAGCAACAGTTCGACCAGCGTAAAACCTGCGCGCGCACGTTTCACGCGACGGCCCGCGCGAATGCCTGCGCGTTTCCTTGGCGATGCGATTTTCATGATCCCATTCCCGCGAGACCGTTTCCGCGATACAGAAACGTGGTAAGCACAACCGGGTCTGTCATGCGTGGGTAGTTCACCGTGATTGTGAGGCGCACGAGATTCTGTCGTTCGACGGCCATGGCCATCGCGCGACTATATTTGCCGCCGTTGAGTGCCGACCCATCCTGATCTACCGTTACGGATGGTTCACTTTGCATCGTCCACGGATCGCGCGTGCGCAAGTCTTCCACGTAGGCGCGCGCAATGGAAATCGCGTTTGTTTTATTTTGCGCGATGTTCTGGTATTTGAGCGTTTCGGTACTGGAGTGTGCCAACGCGCCCACGCCCACGCCCAACAACACCAGCGCAACAATCATTGAGACCAGCGTAAAACCGCGACGGTTTTTCGAACCTGGTTTGATTGCTGCCATATTGAAACCGCGACGTGTGCGCATCATTGCCAGCTCCCGTTCTTGTAGGTCCACAACCGCACATTGCCGGCTGGAGAAACTTCGACTGCGACCACCGCCGACGGCTTGCGGGAATTCTGCAAGTACACGACGCCACCTTGTCCCATCGGCTGCACAATCCCGCGCGAATTGAAATCAACGAGATTGCTCGCAAAGGTTATGGCGCTGTTGCCGGGATCATTCGGTATGCTGGGCACTGCGCCTTTTCCGTATCGCACGTTTGCGGGTAACTCGCGTCTGCCAAATCCATGCAGGAATTGCGACTCGGCTGCGGTCTGGGCGAGCGTGCTGTCGCCGTCCGTGTCCAGATAGCCAGCGTACGCGGGCGTCGAAGTATTCTGGAATGACACGCGCGCAAGACTGCGCGCGGCAAGGGCGCGCGTGCGAACAAAATCAACATCCTGCATCAACTGCATGCCGGCGAGCTGTACCTCCGCCAATTCGGTAATGCGAAATCTTGACGCAGCGATACCAACCATGATGCTCGTGATGGTGACAACCATGAGCAACTCAATCAGTGTAAAACCTCTACGCAGCGCACGAACGCGCACGGAATTTCTCGTGATAGGCATATCAGTAAATCGGCCGATATGCGGTTTGCAACACGGTTCCGACTGACGGCGTGCCTGGTGGCAAGCGCTGAGGGAAGCGGAAGTTGATGTCGAACTGCCAGGCACGCGTCGGTGCGCTGTAGTAGGCGCCGCCGTTGGTAGTATTGCCCCACAATCCGTGCGAGTACTGATTGGCGAACAGGGAAACCAGCGAACCCGTGTAGGTGAACGTGATGCCGGCCCAGTTCTCCAGGAATCGCGGAAAGTTTTCAAGTCCGCCGCCGTACACTGGTGTGCCACAACCTGCACGCTGCCAATCACACGATGTTGGTGAGTGTCCGGCGAGAATGGCCGCGTTCACGGTAGTCGCGCGCGGAATCCGCTGGGTCCCGCTTGCTTGCATCATATCGCACCAGCCCGTGGTGGCGCTCACGCAACCAGTCATTGCTGCGGTTGCCGGATTCGAGAGAAACGTGATCGCATCCGCCATCAATGCAGCGGGACGCCACACGGTCGTGTTGTAATCGCCCAACACGTACATCGGGCGGTTGGTTACGATGGAGACACCACCTGTGTCTGCAGACGATGTCGGCACAGGCAGGCGCGCACCACCGCGTAAACGCACGGCCATGTAGTCGTTCACACCGGTCTGACCACCACTGCCTACGAGTCCAGCAGAGTCGTTGACGAATTCGATGTAGATGATGCGTGGCGCGCGCTGACCCGGAAGAGCGTCGGTCCAGAGACGAAGCGAATCCATGTGAATGTCCAGCAAGTCTGGCTTGAGATCTTCGCGGCCGTCGTAAAACGCGTTGACCTTTGCCTTGAAGATCTTGCGACACGGAATTCCGGTTGGCGCTACCATACCCGCTACACGAACCTGAATAAGCGAATCGCAGAACGATGTGCTCGTACGGAGCGTGTTGGTATCCATGCGAAAGACGTGCGAATTAACGGTGATGATCCAATCCGCCTTCCACGCCATCTTCACATCCTGCGCCATCGGTGTGTCATTCGGATCACGCGGCTGCACGAGTGCAATCGGCGGCGTACCACCTGGCAATGGCAGCTTGAGCGGGCGCACACCATGCGCTTCCGTCATCAAACGACCATTGAACTTCGATTGGCTGCGATTCACGAACGCTGCACCCGCCAAACTGCGCGAATCAAAATCGAGCTGTACCGCCGATCCCGCGGCATTGTTAATACGCACGCCGCTCAAACGCTGGTTCTGGTCCTTACGCTGCCAGAACACGCTGTCCGGCGTCGTGATCTGACTCTGAAACGTGACCGAGGCTGACGAGAGATACAAATTGCCGTTCGTGTGCACCCAACCGGCAAACGTCATCGGTGCACCCGGTTCAATTTCCAGATCACCTTCGTAAAACACACCAAACTGAAACAGCGGAATCGTCTGCGCATTCACGGACAAAATGGATGTTGCCTTGTTGCCCGAGGAATCGCGCGCCGTTACCTGAATATCAATTGGCTGATTGAGCGAATACAAACCCGAGAAAGGTCCGGTCGTAATAGTCTTCGTCACAGGCGAGCCAACGGTCCGCGTCGTCTGCACGAATCGATATCCCGGCAACGAAGGCGTCAGCAGCGTCGAGATGTCCTGGTTGCTGATGATGCCGTCCTGCATGGCGGCATCGAGCTGCGACATGATGTCGTCGGCTCCGCCCTCCGATGCATACGTGGCGCGTGAGGCGCGATAGTCAGCGTTGGATGTTCGCGAGAGCGACGTCACAGCCGACAGTCCCGCGAGAATGATGACGGAAAACATCACCATGAGCATCAGCACAGATTCAAGCGCGAAGCCTCGTCGGTGACGGGGACTCGTGCTGGAATTTGTCTGCGTTTCGTCGGACTGCATTTCTGGTGTGGACATAGTCGCTCCTCGATAAGGGCCGTGCGCTTGCAAGAGGAATACGCAAGTGCAGCCTCATCAGCTACATCACCAGGGGGAACTCACCCGTTCAAATCAACGCTATTGCCGGGAGTGTAACGGCCAATTGTGGAACCACACCATTGTTGTGACAGTTATGCCGTTGGAGTAACAGGAGGCGCAACCGGTCGCGGAAACAAAATCGCTCCCTTCGTAACGTGCCATCCTGTCACTGGCAACGAATCCAGATCGGAAAACGTGCCTTCAGCAATGTTATCTGGCGCACCCAGCGATTGCCAGAGCTCCGCTGCTTTCGTGGGCATGAACGGGTGCAATTGCAATGCCTGACGCGCAACGCGTCGTACAAGCGAGGACAACACTTGTTCAAGCTCCGCGCGTTTTGCAGGATCCTTTGCGAGTTGCCATGGCGCGCAATTCTGCACGTACTCATTCGCGCGCGCGGTCTGCCGAGCAACAGCGGCAAGGCCTTCGTGCAACAACCATCCGCGTGAACCATCAAGAGCGGCGTGATAACTCTGCACGTCGTCGTCGTCGGCAAGTTCTGCATCGGGGCGTGACGACGACGGCACAATGCCATCGCAATACTTCTCGACCATTGCCGCAGTACGGCTTGCCAGATTGCCAAGGGAATTGGCAAGATCACTCGTGTATCGCTCTTCGAAACGTTCCCACGAGAAATTACCGTCGCCGTCATACGGAACTTCACGCAACAACACGTAGCGAAACGCATCGGCGCCGTAGCGATCAATCGCTTCGTTGAGATCGAGCTTTACGCCAGCGCTCTTCGAGAAACGTTCGCCGCCCAGCTGCACAAATCCATGAGCCCACACTGATTTTGGCAGGTCGAGTCCGGCCGCCTTGAGCATCGCAGGCCAGATCACAACGTGAAAGCGCGTGATGTCCTTCCCAACAACGTGAACGTCAGCGGGCCAGCGTGTTTCAAATCCCGCGTCCGGAAATCCCGTAGCCGTCAGATAGTTTGGCAACGCATCAAACCACACATACGTGCCCTGCGTTTCGCCGTTTGAAAGCTTGAGCGGAAACGGAACCGCCCAATCGAGACGCGCACGACTGGCCGATACGTCTTCAAGACCCTGCGCCAACAACCCGAGAATTTCGTTGCGACGGCTTTCCGGACGAATGAAATCCGGATTTTCTGCCAGAAGGTTTTGCAGGAACTCCTGATACTTCGACAAACGGAAAAACCAATTGCGCTCTTCGACTTGTTCAAGCACGCGCGTTGGATGCAACTCGCAACGACCGTCGACAATTTCGTTGTCGGTCTTGAACGCTTCGCAACCAACGCAATACCAGCCGACATACGAACGTTCGTAGAAGTCGTCCGGGTTGCGTGCGGCAATCAATTTGATCAGCGCCTGCACGCCTGCCTTGTGATGTTCACTGGTGGTGCGAATGAACTGATTATTGCTGATGCCCAGCTTCTTCCACGTTTCCTGAAAACGCTCGGCCACTTCGTCCGTGAGCGCCTGCGGTGAAACACCCCGCTGATTGGCAGTTTGCTGCACTTTATGCCCGTGTTCGTCCATGCCCATTAAAAAATGGACTTCATCACCACGCATGCGATGATAGCGGCAAATCACATCGGCGCCGATTTTCTCGAGCGCGTGACCAAGATGTGGATCGCCGTTGGCGTAGTCGATTGCGGTGGTGAGGTAGAAACGTGACACGATATCAGTTGGTTGTGGAATCGTTTGAATCATCGTCGTCGTCGGCACCATCATCATCGTTGTCGGATGACGTGGCTTGGCCGTCGGTCGATGCCGAGTTGTTTCCGTCGCGGGCGCGTCCATCTGCGCCGCGCAGGCGGCGACCACCGCGGCGACCGCGACGACGCTTGCGACGTACTTCGCCTTCGCTACCCGAAGCTGGTGTTTGCTCTGTTGCCGGTTCGGCCGAGGGCGTTGGTCCTGCGGTTACAATCGTTTGAATGACCAGCGGCGCCGGATCCGGATCCATGTCGTGCAATACCGTAATCGTTTCGAGAACTTCTGCATTCTCCAGCGTGATCTCGTCGCTTGGCTGCACCAGAATGTCGATCATGGGCATGGTTTCCCGCGCCACCATGAACTCCTGCGTTTCCGATGTCATGCGCTCATCGGCAAACGGCGTTTGGTCCATGTCCGACTGAGAGCTGATCGACAACGCGCCACCAAATGCTTCGATTTCGCTTTTGAAATCGGCAAGCGAAACAACGCGCGTATCACCTTCGGCCGTGCGCAGCGTAACCGTTTCGTGAAAGATGTTGCACGACAACACCTTCTCGTCGCCAACACGTGTGCGAACGATGCGGCCTTCTTTCGGAAAACGGCGACGGCTCTCGACGTAAAATTCGTGTTCGTATCGCAAGCAACACATCAAACGTCCGCACGCACCAGAAATCTGCGACGGATTAAGTGAGAGCTTTTGATCTTTCGCCACTGCGAGATTTACCGGACGCAAATCCGGCAGCCACGAGGACGAACAATACTCGCGACCGCAGCGTCCAATTCCCGAAAGTCGTTTGGCTTCGTCGCGCACGCCAATCTGTTTGAGCTCAATACGCGTGCGGAACATGCTGGCGAGTTCGCGCACGAGCGTACGAAAATCAACGCGACGATCTGACGTGAAGAAAAATGTCAGTTTCTTGCGATCCCACTGCCACTCAGCATCCGTCAACTTCATCACGAGCCCGTTGGCTTTCACGCGCTCAGCCGCGCGTTGACGCGCGCTTTCGTTTTCAGCGGTGATTTCGGCAAACTGCAATTGATCGGTCGCGCTGGCGAGTCGGATCGCAACGCGCGACGGCGCGGCAGTGCCGCAACCGTGCGGACAGCCTTTGCAACGAACTTCGGCCAGTTCACCGGTGGAGTGAACGTGCCCGAGATCTTCGCCACGATCGGCTTCGACGATAATCGCCGATTTCAACGACGGAACGGCTTCGCCATCCCAACGGAAGAAGTCTTTGCGATTGCCCCGAAATGCAACTTCGATGAGGTGCGCCACGATAACCTCGCCTACTCGGCGAACTGCCCCATGCGAAGGAATTTTTCGCGACGACGACGCACCAGCTTGTCTGGCTTGAGCTTCTTCAGTTCCTCGATGTGGCGAATGAGCGCTTCGCGCAGTGATGCCGCGGTCGCTTCCTGATTCGCGTGCGCGCCACCATGCGGCTCGGCGACGATTTCGTCGATCACACGCAGTTCAACGAGATCCTGCGCAGTAAGTCGCAGTGCGCTGGCAGCTCTTTCGCGCATCTCCGGGCTCTTGCCGTCCTTCCAGAGAATTGCGGCGCAACCTTCAACCGTGATGACTGAATACACTGCGTTTTCAAGCATCATGATGCGATCGGCAACACCCAACGCCAGCGCGCCGCCAGATCCGCCTTCGCCAATAACCGTCGCGACGATCGGTACCTGCAGCTTGCTCATCTCATACAAATTGCGCGCGATTGCTTCGCTTTGTCCGCGCTCTTCGGCACCGAGGCCGGCCCACGCGCCTGGTGTGTCGATCAGCGTAATGACCGGCACCTGAAATTTTTCGGCCAGTTTCATGAGACGCAGCGCCTTCCGATAGCCCTCGGGATGCGGCATGCCGAAGTTGCGGCGCAAATTTTCTTTTGTATCACGACCGCGTTGATGACCAATGATCATCACGGTCTCACCTTCAAGACGCGCCCATCCGCCCATGATTGCGGCGTCATCGCGAAATGCGCGATCGCCATGCAACTCAATAAAGTCGGTGAACGCAAACTGTATGTAATCGGCGGTAAACGGGCGACGGTCGATGCGCGCAACCTGTACGCGCTGCAACGCTGTCAGGCCCTTGTAAATGTCTACACGGGTTTTGTCGAGCGTGATCTCGAGCTGCGCGATTTCTGCATCGACGTTTTGCTCTTTGTCTCCGGCCAGCTTCTTGAGTTCGTCGATCTGTCTCTCGAGTTCGGCAATCGGTTTCTCGAACTCCAGTACTTTCGCAGAAGCCATGATAAAAGTGGGACGAAGGAAACTTTATGAATTCAGCCGCCGGTGCGCACCAGGCGCACACGGTCGGCGCCGAGTATGGCGCGAAGATCGGAAAGAATGACGGGTGATGCGGCGATGGTTAAGGTCTTCGAACGAAAGCGAATAGCCTTGCCACCGTTTTCGGTCCAGCGAAGTTCAAGTGGTGCTGAACCCGGGTGGGTGTCAATCACAACACGAACATCTTCCATCACCGACGGCAGCAAGTCGACTTCGGACGACAGGTCAAGCGCCACGGCCAGATCGCCACTGGCGCGCACTTCAGCGAAGCGCGTGACCGAGTCGACAATGAATGTTGCATCCTCGGCGCCCTGATCGCGACGGGAGTAGCCACCTTTCAGCAGAACCGGAATATCGGGGCGGACGCGGTCTGAAATGACCGACCACCGTTCGGGGAACACCAGCACCTCGGCCGATCCGGAAAAGTCCTCGACCGTCAGGCGGGCGAACTCGTTGCCCGTGGACTTGCTGAATTGGCGCTTGATGGAAGTTACCACAACGCCCAAGGTGACCGGCTCAGGCGTCCATTCGCCAAGCTTCGTAACCGTATGGGAGGCAAAGAGCTCGCATTCCGTGCGGAATGGTTCGAGCGGGTGCCCGGAGATGTAGAAACCGAGCAACTCCTTTTCGCGCTGGAGGCGTTCGCTCTCGCTCCAGACGGCCACGTTGGGAAGGGTGGGGGCCGACGGCGCAGCTTTGGTATCCTCGTCGTCACCACCCATGAGGTCGCCAAAGAGCGATCCTTGACCTTTGGCGGCTTCTTCCTGGCGGAGCGAGGCCTCGTTCATCGCGTGGTCGAGCGCTGCCAGCAATTGCGCGCGATGTCCGCCCAGCGAGTCACAGGCACCCGCGGCAATCAGCGCTTCAAAGACGCGCTTCCCGCACACGCGCAAGTCAACGCGCGAACAGACATCATGCAGCGACGTGAACGGGCCATCTTTCCGCGCAGCCAGCAACGACTCGACGGCGGTACGACCGACGTTACGTACGGCGCCCAATCCAAATCGAATGCGTTTGTCGGCGACAACATTGAAGCGCCATCCCGATTCGTTCACATCGGGTGCAAGCACTTCGATTTGCAGTTCGCGCGCTTCGTTGATGTACTTGATGACTTCTTCGGTCTTGCCAATCTGCGCCGACAGCAACGCCGCCATGAACTCGGCCGCATGATGCGTTTTGAGCCACGCCGTGTGATACGACAACACGGAGTAGGCCACCGAGTGCGACTTGTTGAACCCATACCGACCAAACGTTTCAATCTGGCCTGCCAGTTCTTTCACTATATCTTTGTCGTATCCGCGCGCGATGCTCTTGGCGCTGAACTTGCCTAACTCTTTTTTGATCAGCTCAGCGTCTTTCTTGCCTACGGCTTTACGCAGCACGTCTGCTTCGGCAAGTGAAATGCCCGC
Organism: Gemmatimonadaceae bacterium; assembly: GCA_039930585.1. Taxonomy (GTDB): domain Bacteria; phylum Gemmatimonadota; class Gemmatimonadetes; order Gemmatimonadales; family Gemmatimonadaceae; genus Gemmatimonas. Next base: position 2,375 of record JBDTTO010000027.1, on the reverse strand, counting down.
CAGCACCTGTGCAATACGCATCACCTGTTCCTGATAGGTGATAACGCCGTACGTGTTGGAAAGAATCGTTTCGAGTTCGGGCAAATCGTACGCAACTTCTTCTTCGCCGCGCTTGCGCTTGATGTACACGTTGTGCATGCCGGCATCCAATGGACCCGGGCGCAACAGTGCATTTGACGCTACGAGATCGTCAAAGCGATCGCAGCGCATGCGTTTTAGTACGTCAGTAGCGAGTGGTGATTCAAACTGGAAAACGCCGCCGGTGCGACCAGTGCGCAGCAACCGATACGTTTCTGGATCGGTGAAGCCGCGTTCTTCGAGCACAATGTCCTGACCAGAACGTTCCTTGATCAGTTTGATTGTGTCGGCAATAATCGTGAGCGTTGTCAGGCCCAAAAAGTCCATCTTCAACATGCCCGCCTTTTCAAGCGCGTTCATGTCGTACTGCGTCACGATTACACGTTCATCATCACCCGCGCCCGAACCTTTGGATGCCTGCGTACAGATCGGCACGAAGTTGTCGAGCGGACCCGGCGCAATGACGACACCGGCCGCGTGTACACCGGTGTGGCGCGACAAACCTTCCAACGCAATCGCGTAGTCAAGAAGCTGTTTGTAGCGCTCGTCATTCTGATAGAACTTTTTGACGTCCGGTACTTGCTTGACCGCTTCGGCAACCGTGAGCGAATTGTTTGGTGCATTGGGAACCAGTTTGGCCAACGCATCTGTTTCGCCCGGCGTGAAACCCAACGTACGACCAACGTCCTTGATGGCCGCGCGCGATTTCATGGTTCCGAACGTGACAATCTGTCCGACGGAATCCTTGCCGTACTTTTGTCGCACGTATTCGATCACTTCGCCGCGACGTTCGAAGCAGAAGTCGACGTCGACGTCGGGCATGCTGACGCGTTCCGGATTCAGAAAGCGTTCAAAGAGCAAATCGAATTCAAGCGGGCAAACGTCGGTAATTTTGAGCGCGTACGAAACCAGTGAGCCCGCTGCAGAACCGCGCCCCGGCCCAACCGGAATTCCAAGATCGCGTGCGGCGCGAATGAAATCCCAAACAATCAGGAAGTAGCCGGCGTATCCCGTCTTGGTGATGACATCCAGTTCGTAGTTGAGACGATCCTGCACTTCGGCGCGAAGCGGTGTGCCGTAACGAACACCAGCGCCCTCCGTCGCCAACTTTACCAGCAGTTCATTTTCCGTTGCGACATCGGGCGGCAACGGAAACGACGGCACGAAGTATTTCTTGGAGAATTGAACGTCAACGGTGTCGGCAATCTTGAGCGTGTTTTCCAGCACGTCTGGCCGATCCGGAAAAAACGCCGACACTTCGGGCGCGCTCTTGAAGTACAGGCCATCGTCGTACTTCATGCGATCGCGATCGCTGCGATCCTTGCCCAATCCAATGCACAACAACACATCGTGCGCATCGTGATCTTCGTGACGCAGAAAGTGCGCGTCATTGGTCGCGACGACTGGCAGCCCCAGTGAATCGGCCAGCGTCAGTACCTTGCCATTGAGTTTGGCCTGGCCATCGCTGGTGTGCGCCTGTACTTCGAGGTGATAACGCCCCGGAAACAGGTTTGCATACCATTCAGCGGCTTCACGCGCAGCTTCGTCGCGCCCTTCCATGAGATGCGACGCCACTTCACCGGCCAGGCACGCCGACGAAACAATGATGCCTTCGTTGTATTTCGTCAGCAGTTCACGGTCGATACGCGGCTTGCCGTAAAAACCTTCGGTGTACGCCAGCGACGTGAGCTTGATGAGATTTTTGTAGCCCTCAAAATCCCGCGCCAGCAGCACCAGATGGTAGTATGCCCGGCTTCCCGGCGCGGCTCGGCCACGCGCACGCCGATCGCCGGGTGCAACGTACGCTTCCATGCCGAGGATCGGCTTGATTCCCGCTTTGCGCGCTTTTTCCTGAAACTCCCAGGCAGCGTGCATATTACCGTGATCAGTGATTGCAAGGGCCGGCTGTTCGTACAGCTTGGCCCGCGCGATCAGATCATCGATGCGGTTGGCCCCGTCGAGGAGCGAGTACTCCGAGTGGCAATGCAGATGAACGAAAGACATGGACTGAGAAAGTTAGCGACCCGCGTGCTGCGACGCACGGTGGGTGTTCTGCTTGCGTTGGTGGTTGTGTTCCTGACCGTGACGCCAATGGGTTGCTATGTGTCGCGTGCGGCGTACGAGGAAGCAAAGATCCTGTCGCGGCGCAAACCGATTGACAAACTCGTCAAGGATTCCACGACCGACAAGGAAACCCGCGCGAAACTGGCACTGGTGCTGGACGCCCGGACTTTCGCGCGTGATTCGCTCGGACTCAAGACAGGCGAGAGCTTCACGAAATTTACACAGCTTGATCG
>JBDTTO010000026.1:0-12869 GCA_039930585.1 Gemmatimonadaceae bacterium | reverse complement strand
GACGTTGCACGAAGTCCGGCAAATCACATTTTGAGAGACTATGGCGTCAACACTTGGGGGAACGTTTCGCGCGGCGATGTTTCGTTATCCGGGCAAAGGCGGGTGGACGTTTGTCGAAGTGCCGGAGAAATTTTGGCCGCCTGTGACTCATGGCTGGGGGCGCACGCCGGTGCATGCCATCGTCGACGACTACGCCTGGGATACCAGCGTGTGGCGCGGCAAAGACGGGCGCACGCTGCTGGCCGTGCCAAAAGTCGCACGCGGGAAAAAGGATGCCGGTGAAATCGTTCGTGTTCGGCTCACATTCGCTTCGCTTTAGTACGCTCTGCCAAACAACAGCCAACAGTCCTGGAAGAAGTTAGATTCGGTGCTTCACTTCACAGACACCTGACTCCCACACATGATTTGTCGCGCTCTATTCGGGCTAATTGCAATTCCGGCAACCCGACAATGCAAGATCCGGTGAATTTCCTGGCCCCGCCGGACGGCGTTGTTATCAACAGCCTTGTGATGCTTGCTGTCATCGTGGCTGTTCCGATCTATTTCGTCGTGCGTTTTCTGCGGGCGTATGAACGCCGCACGCGCATGCGCGATGTCGGCGAATCAAAAGACCAACAGCTTGAAGCAATGCGCGACACAATCGAACGCCTCGAGCGCGAAGTGCAACGATTGTCCGAGGCGCAACAGTTTACGACGCAGTTGCTGTCGCAAGACAAAACGCAGACGGAGGTTGCACCGATTGTTCGTCGCAGTTAGTTCGCGCGTCAGCGACCGATGACAAAGGCACACTCCGCAATCAACCGTAATTACAACAATCGATCGCGCATGAAACTTTCAGTGCACACGTTTGCTCTCGCGCTCTGTGTTTCGCTGCTGGGCGGTTGGCAAAACGCACCCGTACGAGATCCAATCGGCTGTTATCTGGCGTCGCCTCCGTTTCGTACGCGCGCCGCCATTGAGCCGGCGCTCGACACAGCACGTGCAATCATTGCGATTGATTCTGGAGGTGTGCTGCGTCGTCCACAGTTGTCGCGTGAGGCTCGTGTTCATGGCACATGGGCCGCACGTGGTGATTCGCTGTATGCCCGATACTCCGATGGATTCAGTGGTTGGATATACGAACTCGGGCCAACACAATCCGGATGGCAAGGCGTAGCACAGTATCTCACCGATGAAGTGAACACCGGAGACAATTCTGGCCCGGTTCGTCGACCTGCAACTTTGACGCGGATTGCTTGCCCGCTGTGATCGGATGGCTGAAGCGTTAGCTCTGTCCGTTGGCCTCGCAGTCGCGCTCAGTTGCCTTCAGCAATTGCCGCAGAGCGAAATGTCCGGTAGCATCATCGGACCAATTCCTGACACGAGGTAATCCGCGATGCAGGTCCAGTATCTCGAAATCGTGACCAAAGACGTCGACGCGGTATGCGCGATGTACACGGCCCTGCACCAGGTGCAATTCAGCGAACCCCATGCGAGCCTGGGTAACGCGAGAACAGCATCGCTGCCGAGCGGTGGTTTAGTCGGTGTGCGCGCACCGTTACGGGAAACTGAAGAGCCCGTCGTGCGCCCGTATTGGCTGGTGGATGACATCGAGGCGGCCGCTGCTGCGGTTGCCGCATCCGGTGGCAAAATTGCGGTTCCGCCCATGAAGATCCCCGGATTTGGTACGATTGTTATTTACCTCTTGGGCGGCAACGATCACGGGCTTTGGCAGATGTAGTCAGCAGTCGGTAGGTATTGCGCCACGCTGCCAATCCGTAACGCGTCGACGTTGTTCACATTATTCAACACTCATGTTGCCACAACCTCGACCATCGCTTACCAACGTTTATCTCATCGATTCAGTTGGTGCGATGGCGGCAGTGTTGTACGCGATTGCCAATCGTCCTGCGCCGCCCCTTGTCGGTATTTTCCTCGCTTTAGCGCCAGTTGTCGCCGTTGGACTGTGGTTTCAAAAATTCTTGCGACACGCACATTTCGCGCTGCCTTACGATTTTGGATACTTCTTCATGATCGGCTGGCCCGTGTTGATTCCGGTATTTGTTAGGCGATTGCCGACGCCAAATCCGTGGCGGCTCGCAGCAATGTTGTACGTGCTGGCATTGGCGCCGGCGCTTGCCGCATTTACCGTCGAAGTCGTGATGTATGCCATGTCCTGAAACCACGATCCTCATGAGTCGTGCTCACCTTTACTGCTGACAATCAATGAATATCGGCGCGGGCGGTGGAGCGTTTGCATTTGTCGCGATTTTCTTCGGACTCATCACGACTGTGATTTGGATGTTCATCGGCTGGCGCGCAATGCGTGCGCACGAGCGACTGGCCGACGCTGCCGAGCGCGCAATCCAACTGTCACGGGATGGAATCAGGTAAGACCTGCAATTACGTCGCATCGGAGAACGTTTTTACGCAACTTTGTCCATCCGACGTAACCACACTAAATCCGAGTAACACATGAAAGGCCTGGTTGGACTACTCTGGGCGTTGGGCGGTGGCGTCGCAGGACTGATCATTGCTGTGGTCGGCGCGATGGTGTACGCCGGCGCCACCAACATGACGGATCGCGAAGGAGCCCGCGGTTACTTCGTCATCGCGATTGGTTTGGTCGGCGCGGTTATCGGTCTCGTGGTGGGACTCGTGCTGTACGCGCGTTCTGCGCCCAGCGGACAGGGCGCAGCGTTCTTGAGCTCGGGCACGCTTGGGTTCATCGCACTGGTAGCTGCAATCGCGTTTTCGCTTTGGGCGTTCATGCAGTTGCGCGAAGCGCCGCTCGAATACAACGGAGCGATGGCGCAACTCGAAATGGAATACCGAATCAAGACTGTCGACTTGCCGGACACCGACTCCGGACGATGGCTGAACGTAGAAGTGCAAACGACGAAAACGCGGCCGCAAGGCACCGTCAACTGGTCCGACAAACGCACCGAAGGCGAATACACAATTATTCCAGTCGTGCAGGGCCCACTGTACCGATCAGGCAGTCGGATGATTGTTGTACGCGTTGGCGAACAACAGGTCGAAGTGTTCTCGCCGCCAATGAAACGCACACCGAATCCGAAAGCCGACTGGAGCGATTGGTATCGCCCGCGTGTCGTTGATCCGCCATACGGCGTCGTACCGCCCGCACCATTAAAATCAAAACTGGAGATTCGGTATAAATTGCGGGTGTACGGTCAGTAGGTGCGCTTCGACATTGTCGTATTTGCGGAACCGACGCATTCGTAACCTGTCGACAAATTCATGATGACCGACGACATCATTCACCAACTCGAAGCGGAATTACGCGCGGCACAATTGTCATCGGACGTGAGCGTGCTTGATCGGCTGATCGACGAGACGCTCGTCTTCACCGGACCCGACGGGTCAATCGCCAGCAAGTCTGATGATCTCGCGTTGCACCGCGAACGAACTGTGCGGTTCACAAAGCATGAACCAGGCGACGTGCGCATCCAGCATGTCAGCGACGATGTAGTCGTTGTCGCGCTGCGCACGCATTTGGCCGGTACGTTTCACGGAGAAGAGTTCGAAGGCGTGTACCGCTACACTCGTGTCTGGGCACGGCGCGGTTCGAGCTGGCGGGTTGTTGCGGGACACGTCAGCGCCGTGGCAAGCAATGACTGAAAACCAGGAGGTCACGCGGCAGATGACCGGGCGAAACCTGGGTTAGCGACGCAGCAGCGCTAAGCACGAACTGGAAATCCTCCAATCCTGTGAGAATGATGACCGTTCCAAGCTGGTTGGGCTCAGCCGTCGCAGGAGCGATTCTTGCTTTCGTTGGATACGTTGGGAAGCAGATCATCGAATGGCGCGCGAAGCTCCGTTTGGAAGAGCGCGTAAGGCGCGCCAGACTGGCCGAGTTAATGGCTATGATTCGCGCAGGTGATGCTGCGTTCAGCGTACAGTCCGAGAATCGAGATCGCCTGGTTGACCTCATTCGCACTCGCGATCCGGCTTTGAACAGCAGCACACACAGTTTTGATCATCTCTTCACGCTCGCGTATTCGACGATGACGACGGAGGAGCGTGAGCTGCACGACGTGGTGCGAGCCATCACCATGTACACGTTTCAGCCGCTGAACGAGGGATTGCTCAAGTGGATACAAGCGGATGCCGAATTTCGGGTGCGTGTTCCTGGCGAAACGCCGCGCGGCGCACTAGCAAAGTATTTGGCCGACCTCGAAGCGCACCTCTATTTATGGCAAGCGAAATACCGCACGTGGATCCCTGACCATCCCGAACGCGCGCTGGTATATCTGGCAGACGAGGAACGGCACGGCGTAGGTTTTCCGAGAGGTGGTGTTGCTCTGGTTGCCGCCATTCTACATCAACAAGACCGGATTGGCGCATGACGATACGCAGAGTGTTGCAAGCGAGCGCAATATGCGCTTTGCTGCTCGGATGTGCAGAACGCGCGCCTGCGCCGCAGCCAATCATCGACATTCATCTGCACGCCTTTGCCTACGACGCCTACGGCTCGCCGGCGCCGCCGAACGAAATGACGGGCCTCGTCCCACACTTCGATTCTGATTCGGCCGCAATGTACGCCTTGTTCGACACCTTGCGGCACTACAATGTGGTGCGTGCCGTAGCAAGCGGACCACTCGCTCAAGTGCAGAAGTGGCGTGCGGCAAATCGCGATGTGATAATGGGCGGCGCGTACACAGGTCCGCGCGATTCACTGTTGCCGTTGGCCGAAATTGAACAACTGGTTACAGCCGGTGAACTGCAAGTGCTCGGCGAACTCGGTTTGCAGTATCGCGGATTGGCGCCCGCTGCGCCCGAACTTGCGCCGTACTGGAACTATGCGGCTGCGCACAAAATTCCGGTTGCAATCCATACCGGGCTTAGCGACAGCGGAACACCGTTTGACTGTTGTCCACGGTTTCGGGCACGCCTTGGAAACCCATTACTTCTCGAAGACGTATTGGTGCAGCACCCCGGCCTGCGCGTGAACGTGATGCATGCGGGATATCCGTTTCTTGAAGAGACGAAGGCACTGCTGACGATTTACCCAGATGTTTATGTCGATGTTGGCGTCATCAACTGGGCAATTCCGCGTGCTGAATTTCACGGATACCTCAAAGCGTTGGTCGATGCCGGTTTCGCGAATCGCGTGATGTTTGGATCCGATCAAATGGTTTGGCCAGAAGCAATTGGCCTCGCAATCGAAGGCATCAAGTCGGCCACCTTTCTGACTGCGGCGCAGAAACAAGGTATTTTTTATGACAACGCGGCACGATTTCTTCGCCTGACGCCGGCGGAGATTGCGCGGGATCGTGCAGCAGTGCGGTAAGGTACAAAAAACAACCATTTCGGGATGGCATCGTTGTGCCGCCATGCTGCGTTGGTCGCTGGGCGACAGCTGAAGCAGTCAGACTCAAACACTCCCACACGGAATCCGAAAATGCCTGCCATCATCCCCTCGCAAGCGACTGACTTTCCGCACGAAATGACAACTACCACGTTTGAATTGCCCGGATATCATACCGTGATGTCGCTGGGTGTTGTGCGCGGTGTCGTCGTGCGATCGCGTTCGGTGTTTGGCACAATCGGTGCGAGTTTGCAGACACTGATGGGTGGCAACATCAGTCTCTTTACCGAACTTGCAGAGCGCACGCGTCAACAGGCATTCGACACCATGTTGCATCAGGCGCATCTCGCCGGCGCGAACGCAGTGCTCGGCATTCGCTACGATGCGAATGAGTTGATGAATGGCGTGACGGAAGTGTTGTGCTACGGAACAGCTGTTCGTGTGACGCCCGAATAAGGATGTCCGATCTTCAAACGCAGTTCGGCCCAATCGACATCTATCTGTTTGATCAGCTCTTGCGCGGACGTATCACACCCGGAATGCGCGTGGTAGACGCCGGCTGTGGATCGGGTCGCAACCTGCACTACCTGTTGCAATCAGGCTTTGAAGTCTTCGGCGTTGATGCGGATCCGAGATCAATCGCGGCCGTGCGCGCGCTCGCAGTGCAACTCGATCCGCAATCATCACCGGACAATTTTCGCACCGAGCCTGTCGAGGCGATCACATTTCCTGCGCAGTTCGCCGATGTCGTCATCAGCAGCGCAGTGCTGCATTTCGCGGCAGACGAACCGCAATTCATGGCAATGCTGCAAGGCAGCTGGAAAGTCCTGAAGCGGGGTGGACTCTTCTTTTGTCGCCTGGCCTCGTCAATCGGAATGGAAGATCGCGTACAGCAGATTTCCGGGCGCCGTTATCGACTGCCTGATGGATCGGAGAGATTTCTCGTCGACGAGGAATTGCTCATGCGTTTGACTGCGCAACTCGGCGCCGAACTCCTTGATCCGCTCAAGACAACGGTTGTGCAGAATCAACGGTGCATGACAACGTGGGTGCTTCGGAAAATAGCTTGAATCTTTGCAGCGATGTATCCGTTGGTTTTGAGATTGCATCACACTCACCACGCATGCACCGCTCATGAATATCTCCGAGGCCCAACGCGAAATTCGCGACTATTTTATCGGCGGCTGTTACGGCCAGTTCGTTTCGGGAATCATCTGGATGGCTTCTGCAGCGCTCGCAACCTGGAGCAGCCCTCGCGCAGCAATTGGCATGCTGGTTGTTGGAGGATTTTTCATCTTTCCCCTGACAGAGTTGCTGATTCACCTCGAAGGGCGCGGCAAAGTCATCAGCCCAACAAACACACTCAAGCAACTCGGAATGCAGGTTGCGTTTGTGTTGCCGCTATCCATGCCGTTAATCCTGCCAGTTGTTCGGTATCGTCTGAACTGGTTTTTCCCGGCGATGATGATTCTCGTTGGCGCACACTATCTGCCATTTGTATTTCTGTATGGGATGCGAATGTTTATTCCTTTAGCAGCACTATTACTCGCGAGCGGTATGCTGATCGCGATGGTTCCGTCGGCCGGATTTTCGATCGGCGCCTGGGTTGCCGGAGCAGTTCTATTGACGTTCGCGTTTGCCGGAAGGCGCATCGCGTTGAATGAACGGCAACCAAACTGACCACCGGCGAGTCTAATTACACGCCGCAAGCGTAACGGGCTACGGCTACATCATCACACACATCAGGTCATTGCCAATGCGCCTCGCCTCATTTACGCGGTTATTAGTTGTATCCTGCGCGACTCAGGTGACAACGATCAGCTTCGCCGCACAATCTGTTCTCGCCCAGAATGCCGTGCCTGTTCACGACCTTTCGGCACCGTCGGCCAGCGCAACCGTAACTTTTCGAAACATATTCAGCGTTCGCGAAATTGGCGGCAAAAAATTGCTGGTGAACGATGGCGTGCGGCGTCGCCTTGTGATGCTCGACGCGTCGATGTCAAACCCAGGCGTTGTGCTCGATTCGACGTCGGAAGGAGGCAACAGCTACGGTCCTCGCGCGTCGCCTCTGATTCCTTTTCTCGCTGACTCATCGCTGTTCATCGATGCGCCGTCGTTGTCATTAGTGGTGATAGATCCGAATGGGAAAGTCGCCCGCGTCATGTCTGTGCCTCGGCCCAATGATCTTCGCTTTCTGGCCGGAAGCCCAAGTGGCGTGGATGCCAAAGGCAATTTGTTGTACCGGGTGGAAGCCAGTCAAAAGCAGTTGAGTCTGAACCAGCCAAATGCAGGCAATGCGACAGTCGTGATGCAACCGCAGGATTCCGCACCAGTTTCGCGCGCAAACTTTGAACGGCGTTCCATCGACACTGTCGGTTATGTGCGGCTCGACAACGGCATTCGCACAACGACCACACGCACCGCCGACGCACTCATCACGAAATTGTTGGTCAATCCGCTTGTGACTATTGACGATTGGACCGTGCTCTCTGACGGTACTATCGCGTTCGTGCGCGGTCATGACTATCACGTTGATGTGATTCGCCCTGACGGCCGTGCACTTTCAGGCGCGAAACTTCCGTTCGACTGGAAGCGATTGACCGACGCAGATAAACAGCATCTGATTGATTCGGCACGCACTGCAATCGACCAGTCACAAGCAACCGCAAAAGAAAACAAGCCCACGGCAGGTGGCGCCGACGCTGCACGGAATGAAATGTCTGCGACAATGGCGATGGCCGCGATGAGCCGAGGCGACGCGGGAGGTGGCAACATCGCTTCCAGATCGTTCAAATTGCTGCCGCCCATTACCGAGTTCGTGCCGATCAGCGAGATCGGTGAGTATTATCCTCCAATTCGTGCTGGAGCCGCAAAGGCGGACGCTGATGGCAACTTGTGGATCCTTCCCACCACGTCGGCACAATCAAAATCCGGTGAGCTTGTGTATGACGTAATCGACAACCGTGGCGCGCTAAAAAAACGCGTGCGCGTTCCGGTGGGACGGTCAATTGCCGGCTTTGGAAAAGGTGGAGTCGTGTATTTGATGTTTCGTGACGAAACAAGCGAATGGCATTTGGAACGAAGAAGCTTCCGCTAAAACGTACGTCGATCCTGCGGCACCGCTCGCCCAATAACAATCGTAATGTTGTCGGTGCCGCCATTCTCCAACGCTTCCTTCAGCAATTGTTCACACGCCTGTTTAGCACTGGTCATCTCGCCCAGCACCTCGGCAATGCGTTCGTCAGTTACATGCTTCGTCAATCCGTCTGAACAGAGCAAGTGTACGTTCATCCAGTCAGCCCTGAGCCGGGTTACGATTGGCGTCGTGGTGTCTGATCCAATCGCGCTGGAGAGCACATGCGCCATTGGTGTGCGCGCCGCCGCCGAAAGTGTGAGTACACCGCGATCGACAAGTTCCTGCGCAACAGTCTGATCACGGGTAATTTGCGTGAGTATTCCGGAGCGCCATACGTAGTATCGTGAATCGCCAACTTGTAACAGATAATACGTGGGCCAAACGCCAATGTAGAGAGTGAGCGTGGTTGCCATTGTGCCGCGCGCGCCGGTTTCCTCGCGACGTGCCAACACAGCTTCGTGCGCGCGCATGGCCGCTTCCTTCAGCAGCTCCATAAACTTGTCCGAATCCGACTCGCCGCCGTAATACACGGAAACGCTACTGTCCACGTATTGCATCACGGTTTCGAGTGCAGTCGCACTGGCATCGCCGCCACCAACGCCACCGCCCACGCCGTCGGCAACCATCGCGAGATATGCAATGCGTTGTTCTTCAGACGGAATGCGTTTTCGAATGTCGACATTGGTGCCCACCACAGCGACGCGCTTGTGAATCGTGGCCATCAAATAATGGTCCTGATTCTCCTTACGCACGTTTCCCGTATGCGAGATGCCAAATACATCCATCTCGTCATCGCGTGGCTTGCGAGAGACATCGGGAAGGTCGCTCATGAGATCAAATCCTGGTAATCGTGTTCGGCAACAACTGCAGGCGCTCGCACTGGGCCGGGACGGCTGATGGCAATACAACGGGGGCTCGCGAAGAAAGTACCGCGCGTCCGGTCAAACGCACAGATATGCGCACGTTAAGCTCGCTAATGTTCATGCCATGAAACCACTGGAACGCCTTGGCGAAGCCCGCACTCCCAACGGGACGAAGATCACCCTGTACCGCCACGACGGCGCGTTCCTGATCAAGGCCGACGGCGTGGAGCTGATGTCGACTCGGCGCCATTTGTCCGAAGATCGGCTGGCTCAAGTGGCCTGCGCGCCCCTTGGTAACACCGCCAACGCCCGTGTGCTGATTGGAGGTCTGGGGCTGGGTTTTACGCTTCGGGCCGCGTTACACGAACTCCGTGATGATGCGCAGGTGGTTGTCGCTGAATTTCTGGCTGACGTAATCGCGTGGAATGCAAATCCCGAGTACAATTTGTCGGCCGAAGCCATGCGCGACCCGCGCGTAACAATTGTGCACGATGACGTGGTGAACGTCCTGCAGAACAATCAGGATGGATTTGATGCCATCATGCTGGACACGGACAACGGTCCCGAAGGCATTCTGATGTCCGAGAATGCGCGCCTTTATGCAATGCGTGGGATTGCTTCCACGACGGCAGCGCTGCGGAAAGGCGGCATCATCGCATACTGGTCAGTCGGCGACGACACAAAATTTGTTGACGCATTGCGACGGTCGCAGTTGGCAGTCAAGACGTTGCGTGTGCGCGCACATGATACTGCCGGACCGATGCACACGATTTACATCGCCACCAGACGCTGACATCGGGGCCGATCACACTCCCCGCAGGTATTGATGTACGGAGAAAATTGACGCTGAACCTTCGCCAACCGCTGCGGCAATGCGGCGATTGGCGTTCGCCCGAATGTCGCCCGCTGCAAAAATTCCGGGCACGCTTGTTTCAAACATCATCGGTTCGCGCGGAAGTCCCCAACCGCGTGACGATTCTCGCGCATCAGCTCCCGTAAGAATGAAACCCTTATCGTCGGTTGCAACCAGCGGCCGAAACGGTTCTGTTCGCGGCGCCACACCAATAAAAATGAACAGTGCATTTGCAGCAACTGTTTCCGTCTCCCCAGTTTCCGCGTTCCGAATATCCATTCGATCGAGATGATCGTCGCCGTACACCGCAATGATTTCGGAATTGCCTATCACGTTGATATTGTCAGTGTGTTCGATGCGATCCACGAGATACTGCGACATTTGTGGTGACAGAGTTGGTTTGCGAACAATCAGCGTCACTCGTTTGGCGTATCGCGAGAAGAACAGCGCGCCCTGCCCTGCCGAGTTTGCACCGCCAAGTACGTAGATGTGTTGCCCTCGATACATCGCGGCTTCGGACAACGCAGCGCCGTAGTACACACCAGCACCAATAAGTTTGTCTGCACCTGGCACCTCCAGCTCTTTCACCGCCGCCATACCGGACGACAGCATCAACGCATGACATGCAACTTCGGTCCCGTTTGAAAGCTGCACAATGCGATAGGGATCTTCGCGACGAAGTCCCGTGACCGAGTTGCCAACCAATATCTCCGTACCAAACCGCAAAGCCTGTGTTGCCGCTCGTCGCGAAAGGTCGGCGCCGGTCACGCCATTCGGGAATCCGAGATAGTTCTCAATCATCGAACTGGTGCCAGCCTGACCGCCCGGCGCGTTCTGTTCGATGAGCACAACTTTCAGTCCTTCGGATGCGCCGTACACTGCGCATGCGAGTCCGGCCGGTCCAGCGCCGATAATTGCGAGATCGTAAAATGGGCGCGCTGCAACGGTGTGCATTCCAACTTTTGTCGCGAGCTCCGAGTTATCCGGCGCGACCAGCATGGTGCCATCAGCTAAAATCACTACGGGCAGTCTCGGCGTTTCATCACGTCCACTCGTGATGAGCGCGCGCATCTCTGCGTCCTGATCGAGATCAACCCACTGATATGGCACCTGGTTGCGCGAAAGAAAGTCGCGCGTGAGAAAACTCTGCGGCGACCAACGTGAACCAACAACGCGTACGCCGTCAAACGGAATTACTGCATGCGCTTTCCAGTCTTCGAGCAGGTCATCAACAACGGGATACAGGCGTTGCTCAGGCGGATCCCACGGTTTGAGCAGATAGTAGTCGACGCCAACTTCATTGATGGCGGAAATGGCTGCAGCAGTATCCGCATACGCCGTCAACAGCGAACGTTTCGTGTCGGGATACAATTTGCGCAGCTCGAGCAATAGTTCGGTGCCCGACATGTCCGGCATGCGCTGATCAACGAGAAACAGCGCAACAGCGGCGGCGCGACGCTTGAGTTCACGCGCGGTGTCCAATGCCTGTTGGCCTGATGATGCCGAGAGTATGCGGTAGTCCTGGCGATATCGTTGGCGCAAATCCCGTTCAACAGCGCTCAGCACTTCGCGATCGTCGTCGACAACTAAAATGACTGGCTTAGCCATGTAAGTATCGTGAGTAAGTTCGTTGCGGCTGCCGAATCAACCGATGGCGGACACCGGGAGCGTCACACGAAACTCCGTTCCGTGTTCGCCCGTCGTGACATCAAGCGCACCGTGATGTCGCTGCACGATTCGGCGTGAAATGTCGAGACCAAGACCGGTTCCTTCGCCAACGGGTTTGGTTGTGAAAAATGGATCGAAGATGCGCGCCAAAATTGCATCCGGAATTCCCTTTCCGTTGTCGGTCACGCGCACCACAACCATTCCAATTTCGACCGATGCCGTAACGCGCACCTTGCCTTTGGGCGCCGCGTCAATGGCGTTGTCAATCAGGTTGGACCAAACCTGATTCAGTTCGCCGCCATATCCATTCACGGTCGGAAGATCTGGCGCAACCTCAAGTTGTACGTCAGTGGCTTTGCCTCGTGCCTTGGAACCCAGCACGATAATTGTATCGGACAAACCGCGACCAATCGCGATTGGTTGCAGTGTTGTCTGCTGATCCATGTACGTGAAACCTTTGACAGCATCAACCAGGGCGTGAATGCGGGATGCTGCCGTATTGATTTCCCGCGCCAGACGCCGCACGCTCTGCTCGGACGCAATATGCGACAACACCGGGCCGATTTTATTCACGCCAACGGCCACGCTCAGCGCTTCAAGATCCGACGGACCAAACGCCGACGCCGCAAGCTGTTCGACCTCAACACCGCCAACGCCCTTCTCGTCCAGCCAATCGGTCATCGCGTCTTCACGATCGGCAACTTCGATAGGAGTGAGCGTCACCGGCTTTGCATTGCGTTCGTCACGCAGTGTCGCGATGGAGAAGTACTGTGTGTCCGATAGATTCAACTGACCGACTTGTTTGTTGATGCCATCAAGTCGGTCAATTTCGTTCACGAGTGTTTTTGCGCTTCGTGCGACCGCCGATGCCGGGTTGTTCAGTTCATGCGCAAGTCCTGCCGCCATCCGGCCAATTGATACAAGTTTTTCGTCGAGCAGTTCGCTCGATTTGAACACGCGCGCGCGATCAATCATCACGTGCACCATTACAGCCGTGAGCTCATGACAGGCGTTGATCATTTCGCTGATGCGGTCGGC
>JBDTTO010000025.1:0-12875 GCA_039930585.1 Gemmatimonadaceae bacterium | reverse complement strand
TGGCCACCACGGATGCGGCAACCGATGACCTGCAGCATCACCAGGCCATTCGCGCATCAGGTTGGAGTGGCAAAGTTGTACCAACATTTCGGCCGGATGCGCTGTTTCGCATTGCGAATCCAACGTGGCGCGGTGAACTCGCACGACTCGAAGTGCAAACGAAATTGTCGATTGCGACGATGACCTCGTTCATTGATGCGATTGAAGCGCGACGCGCGTACTTCGCGTCACTGGGCGCCACTGCAACTGATCACGCCGTGGTCGAGCCATACACGCAGCGTTTGAGCGATGCTGATGCTGAGCGACTGTTCACGCTTGCAATGGATGGAACGGCCGACGCGCAGGATCAACGTTTGTTTGAAGCGCATTTGTTGATCGAAATGGCGCGCATGTCCGCCGATGATGGCTTGGTCATGCAGTTGCACGCCGGCGCGTCGCGTGATCACAACGCACAAATCAGCAAGCGATTTGGACCGGACAAGGGCGCAGATATTCCGGTCGCGACCGAGTGGACGAAGAACATGCAGGCGTTACTGAACGCGCATGGCAACGATCCGCGACTGACGCTCATTCTGTTCACGCTGGACGAATCAACCTACGCGCGCGAACTCGCGCCGTTGGCCGGACATTATCCGGCGCTGCGACTTGGACCGCCGTGGTGGTTTCATGACTCGATCAACGGGATGGTCCGCTTTCGCGATCAGGTACACGAGACCGCGGGACTGTGGAACACGGTTGGCTTCAACGACGACACGCGTGCGTTCTGTTCAATTCCCGCGCGTCACGATTTGAATCGTCGCGTTGATGCGAACTGGTTGGCCGGACTTGTGGCACGCCACATCATTTCGATGGATGATGCGCACCTCATGGCCCGCGCGTGCGCGTACGATTTGGTGCGTCACACATATCGGTTTGACAGGTCGGATGATTCGGCCAATGCGGTAGCGAACGGAAATAGCGTCCTGGCGGTCGCCACATGAACCAGCCGCTCAGTCAGCTCACCAGCAACGTAGCGCATACTCCGACGAATTCCGTCGCCGGAAATACGGGACCGCTGGCCGTTCGCGTACATCTCGACGACAACGTCGCGGTCGCGCTTTCTCCGCTGACTGCCGGTACAGTAGTGCACGTTGGTGAAGAAAACTCCGCTTTATCGGTGACACTGGGCGCAGACATTCCGGCTGGCCACAAAATCGCGCTGCGCGCACTCAATGTTGATGAATCCGTCTTCAAATACGGCGTGCCAATCGGCCGCATTACCACGCACGTTGACGCAGGCGGTTGGGTGCACTCGCATAATCTCGCAACGCGACTGACGGACGCCAAAGGTTACGAACGTCGCCATCACGCGGACGCCGTGAGCAATGTTGTTGTGCCATCACCACTTCCAACGTTCAACGGATATCATCGCGCTGACGGACGCACCGCGACACGCAACGAAATCTGGATTGTGAATACAGTTGGTTGCGTGAACACAGCAGCGGGACGAATCGCACGTGCCGCAACTGAACGCTTCAAGGATCGCATTGACGGCATTCATGTCGACGGAATTCACGCGTTCGCACATCCGTACGGTTGCAGCCAGCTGGGCGATGACCTCAGCTCAACGCGCGCCGTGCTCGGTGGTCTGCTTCGCCATCCCAATGTCGGCGGCGCACTCGTTCTCGGACTCGGCTGCGAAAACAATCAGCTGCCCGTATTCTTGCGTTCGGAAGCGCCCGCCGACCTGACACGACTGCGCGCATTCAATACGCAGGATGTTGTTGATGAAGAGGAGGCCGGTGTTCTCGCGATTGGTGAACTGATCGATCGCATGGCCAGCGATAACCGCGAAGCGCGTCCGATTAGCGAACTGGTACTCGGCCACAAGTGCGGCGGCTCTGACGGTTTCAGCGGCCTGTCCGCCAATCCGTTGTTGGGCCGTTTGGCAGAACGCATTACCGCAATGGGCGGGACAGTGTTGCTGACCGAAGTGCCCGAGATGTTTGGTGCGGAACAAGTATTGCTTGATCGCGTGACGAGTGATGAAGTGTACGACGCCGCCACGAAGATGATTGATGATTTCAAAGCGTACTTCGTACGACACAATCAGCCCGTGTACGAAAATCCATCGCCTGGCAACAAAGACGGTGGACTTACCACACTCGAAGAAAAATCACTTGGTGCAATTCAAAAAGGCGGTCGCGCACCGGTGACTGGCGTGTTGCGTTACGGCGAAGCAGCGCATCAAGGTGGATTGCAATTGCTCGAAGCGCCGGGTAACGACGGAGTGAGTTCAACAGCAATGGTAGCAAGCGGTGCAACGGTGTTGTTGTTCACAACAGGACGCGGCACACCACTTGGATTTCCGGTGCCAACGCTCAAGGTGTCGTCGAACAGTGGATTGGCTGAGCGTAAGCCGCACTGGATTGACTTTGATGCAGGTCGTGTGTTGACCGGCGCTGCATCAATGGAACAGCTCACCGACGACTTACTCGCGTTGGTAATTGATACGGCCAGCGGAAAACTCGCGCGCAACGAAACGCACGGTTATCGCGAAATTGCGATCTGGAAACATGGCGTCACGCTCTGAGATCATGCCGATCAGCGATGCGAATGCGCATGTAGAAGCGATGCGTCCGACACTGTCGCGCGCAATGCTGATCGATCCGTCGTGGCAGCCCACTGTCGCCGTCAACAAACCGCAGGGCGAGACACTGCTCTTGCCCGAGCGTGCAGTTCAATTTGGCACGGGCGCATTTCTGCGCGGGTTCATCGAATATTTTCTGGATGAAGCCAACAGGCAACAGCTATTTAACGGTCGCGTCGTGTTGGTTGGATCGACGGAGAGCGGCCGAGATCGTGCGTTTGCAGCGCAGGATGGTTTGTTCACGCTGCAGTGTGTTGGCGCGCGCGAAGAAGATGCAGAACTGCGCATCGTTGCGTCGGTCAGTCGTGCGATCAGCGCAAAAACGGCATGGCAAGACGTGCTCAGCGTCGCTCGGCAGCCAGAAATCTCGCTCGTGTTTTCGAATACAACCGAAGCAGGCTTCGCGCTTGACGAAGCGGATATCGAACTATCAAACGCACCACAATCATTTCCCGCCAAGCTCACCGCGTTTTTGTACGAACGCGCGCGCGCGTTCAACTTTGACTGTAGCCGAGGGGTTGTTGTTCTGCCGTGTGAGTTGTTGGACAACAACGGTGATGCGCTCAAGAGTTTAGTGCGCACGCTGGCAACGCGCTGGCAGTTGCCGTTTGCATTTACAGAATGGCTTGATGATTGCGTGCCGTTCTGCAACACGTTGGTTGATCGTATTGTGCCAGGTGCGCCTCCAGAGCCTGAGCGCGCACGGTTGGTTGCAGCGCTTGGCTACGCTGACGATCTATTGACGGTGGCCGAACCGTATCGGTTGTTTGTGATTGAGGCGGATACGGCGACGCGGGCACGACTCCCATTTGTTGATGCTGACCGCGGGATCATCGTTGCGGACAACATTCGCGCGTATCGTGAGCGAAAGGTGCGATTGCTGAACGGTACACATACAGCAATGGCGGCCGTTGGATTGTTGGCGGGTGTTGCTACGGTTGACGAAACCATGCGCGACAGCGGCCTTGCACTGTTTGCGCGTGAACTGTTACTGGGCGCGATTGCACCAAAGGTGACCGCGCCCGACGCGCGCGCGTTTGGCGAAGATGTCCTGATGCGATTTGCCAATCCGCATGTGTATCATCGCCTTGCCGATATCGCGAATCAGGGAACGCTCAAATTGCGTGTGCGGCTGTTGCCAATTGTGCAACGCTACACGCTGGCATCGCAGCCAATTCCGCGATCACTCATTGTTGCGATTGCGGCACAATTCGTGTTGATGCATCCGCAGTCGGCACATGCGATGGTCGCACGAGGCGAGGCGCTGCCAACGGATGATCTGGGCGCACATGTTCGGCGTCACTGGGACATTGCGCCGCAGGCGTTTGATGGTGTCGCGCGCATTCTGGCTGACAGTACAATCTGGAAGGAAGATCTATCGCGCGTGCCGGGGTTGGCGGCGCAGGTGGGAGCAGTTGCGGCGGTGATGTTGACGGAGGGCGTGCGTGCAGCGTTGCAAGGTGAGATTCCTGAGGCGCAAGAAGTCAGCGTATGACCGTATCAGTTGCCAACCGTCAGAACCGCGTCTCGATTATGAAAACACACGATTCCCGGGACATACATGACCGCATTTAACGCACCGCCGCTTCGGCCCGGCGCGACCAGTACAGCCAGTGGGAACGGCGGCGTAATCGCGAGCGTTGGCAATTATCGCTGGACGATTTGCGCGCTGCTGTTCTTCGCCACGACCATCAACTACATCGACCGCCAGGTGTTGGGATTGTTGGCGCCGTCGTTGCAAAAAGAAATTGGCTGGAACGAAATCCAATACGCCAACATCGTGTCGTGGTTTACCCTGGCGTATGCGATCGGATTTATCGGCGTAGGTCGCATGATGGACCGCATTGGCGTGCGACTTGGTTTTTCGGTTGCGATTATCACGTGGAGCCTGGCCGCAATGAGCACGGCGCTGGCGCACACCGTTACCGGATTCAACTACGCACGCTTTGCGCTCGGTCTTGGTGAATCCGGAAATTTTCCCGGCGCCATCAAAACAGTTGCTGAATGGTTTCCGGCGAAAGAACGCGCGTTTGCTGCGGGCATCTTTAACGCGGGTTCGAACGTTGGCGCGATTCTAACGCCAATATTTGTACCGATGATTGTGCTCGCGTGGGGTTGGCGCGCGGCGTTTGTAATTACGGGCGCGCTTGGATTTTTGTGGCTCATCGTGTGGTTGATTGTGTATCGCGAACCGGAAGTACATCCGAAGCTTTCAAAAGCGGAGTTAGCGTACATCCAGCAGGATGGTCCCGTTTCTGAAAGTCGTTCGGTGCCTTGGCTCAAGCTGTTGCGGCACAAACAGACGTGGGCGTTTATCGCCGGCAAAACAATGACGGATGGAATCTGGTGGTTCTATCTGTATTGGTTGCCGAAGTTTCTGGATGTGCGATTCGGTGTGAAACTGGATACGGTGGCGCTGCCAATCATCGCGATTTATGTGCTGGCCGACGTTGGCAGTGTTGGTGGTGGTTGGATGTCCGGCTTCCTGATTCGTCGCGGATTCTCCCACAACTCCGCACGCAAGTTGACCATGTTGATGGCCGCGGTCGCAATTGTGCCGACAATGTTTGCATCCAGCATGCCATCACTGTGGACCACTGTTGCCGTTGTGAGCGTGGCCGCGGCGGCGCACCAGTGGTGGTCGTGCAACTTGTTTACATTGGCGAGCGACATGTTTCCCCGTTACGCCGTCGCGTCGGTTGTTGGTGTTGGCGGATTCTTTGGTGCGATTGCCGGATTTCTGTTTCAGCGCGCAACGGGCGTCATGCTGCAGTCCAATGGCAACAACTACACGCCCATCTTTTTGATTTGCGGACTCGCATACGTCTCCGCACTACTGGTCATCCAACTTCTGGCACCACGCTTGGAGCCGGCGCCATTGGAGAGCGTGGCGTGATTCTGTCTTCTCCGGCGACAGTGATTCGTGCACGGCGTCGCAGTTCGGAGTGCGTATTGCTGTGCGCCGCAATCGGATTGTCGGCTTCCGGCAGCGCGCAAACGGCTGGCGCTGCGCTCAGTGCATCGCGCGAAGCTGATACCAGCTCGCTGCTCAGTGCCGGCCGTCTGGTAAAATTGCCAGCAGCGGCGCATGCAGAGTGGGACGCGTATTTGTCTCGCTCTCGGAGTTCACGCAACACCGACGAAGCGTTGATTGCCGCGGAGCTCAAACAGCTTGGTCAGGCAACGATGGTGCCAGCGCCGCTGCTCAAGGAATCGTTTGACTTCGTGCCCAGGACGATGACGCCGGAATTCTTTCGCACCGACAGTGCACGAAAGATGGCCGACAACATGCTGACGTTTCAAACACCGTCGGGCGGCTGGTCAAAACATGTGAGTTTCACCGAAGGCGCGCGCAAACCGGGGCAGAGTTTCTTCTCCGAGAACGACAAGTGGCAGTACATCGCCACCGTCGACAACGACGCGACGACATCGGAGATTCGCTTTCTGCATCAGGCATCACTGCAGCATCGCGACAAGCGATACGAGAATGGCGTCCTAAACGGTGTCGCATATCTATTGCACGCGCAATTTCCAAACGGTTGCTGGCCACAGGTGTGGCCGCTGCAGGGCGGCTATCATGACGCGGCGACGTTCAATGACAACGCGATTGTCGAAGTCATGCAGCTACTGGATGATGCAGCTACGGGCAAAATGACATACGTGCCCGACTCGTTGCGCAAACAGAGCGCAACCGCGGTGCAGCGAGCGATTCAGTGCGTGTTGCAGGCACAAGTTGTCGTGCGCGATACGTTCACCGTGTGGGGGCAACAGCACGATCCGCTCACGCTGGCTGCCACGAATGCGCGCAGTTACGAGCTGACCTCGCTGACAAGCAAAGAGAGCGCGTCCATCGTGGACTTTCTCATGACGCACACGGATGCTGACACACGAATTCCTGCACGCGTGCACGCAGCCATTGATTGGTTTGAACACAACAAGATTCTCGGCTTTCGCTACGAGCAGCAGGCGGGGCTCATTGCCGATGCGTCCGCACCGCCACAGTGGGCGCGCATGTCGGAGATTGGCACGAATACACCGATCTTCAGCAATCGCGATGGCATCAAGCAATACAAGTACGACGCATTGACCGATCGTCGCATTGGGTACGGTTGGTATGCGGACTCGCCCAACAGCACGCTTAAACGTTACGCAAAATGGGCGCAGACGCATCCGCGCAGTGCGTCGACCAAGCGAGAGCAGTTTTAATGAAACGTCGCGAATTCCTGCTGCGATCCGCTGCCGTTACTGGCAGCACACGACTCGGCATCGCCTCCGCCGGCAGCATACTCAGCGCATGCGCGCGAATGAGTGCGGGCACAGCTTCGAGCGAGGCGCAGCCAGCCAATCTGGCTGTTGGTTGGGAGCGCGTGCCGTCCATTCTCGCGCGCATCAAGGCGCCCAGCATTCCGAAACGCGACTTTGACATCACGAAGTTTGGTGCGAAGGCCGCGGCACCCAACGACAACTCTCTGGACAGCAGCAGCGCGATTACCGCGGCGATAGCGGCGTGCGCGAAGGCGGGTGGCGGACGCATCGTCGTGCCCGAAGGTCGCTTTGTTACGGGTCCGATTCACCTGCAGAGCAAGATGGAGCTGCACGTCGCGAAGGGTGCGACGTTGGTGTTTGTCACCGATCCACTTCGATATCTGCCGCCGGTGCTCACGCGCTTCGAAGGCGTGGAGTGTTACAACTACTCCCCACTCATTTACGCCGTTGATGCAACTGATGTCGCCGTTACCGGCGAAGGCACGTTGGACGGTCAAGCCGACGCGACTACGTGGTGGCCGTGGAAAGGGTCGGATCTGTTTGGATGGAAAACCGGCATGCCCATGCAAGTGCCAGCGCGCGACAAACTGTTTGCGATGGCGGAATCAAACGCACCGGTGAAAGAGCGCGTGATGAGCACTGGTTCGTACCTGCGTCCGTCGTTTGTACAGACATACAACTGTCAAAACGTGTTGATCGAAGGTGTAACGATTAAGCGATCGCCCATGTGGGAAATACATCCCGTGCTGAGCCGCAACGTGATCGTGCGGAACGTACACATCGACACGCACGGTCCCAATAACGACGGTTGTGATCCGGAGTCATGCACTGATGTGCTGATTGAAGGATGCACATTTGACACGGGCGACGATTGCATCGCGATCAAGAGCGGACGAAACGGTGATGGACGTCGTGTGAACAGGCCGACGGAAAATGTCATCGTGCGCAACTGCAACATGAAAGACGGACACGGTGGCGTAACGATCGGCAGCGAAATTTCCGGAAGCGTACGTTACGTGTACGTCGACAACTGTCGCATGGACAGTCCCGAACTTGATCGCGCCATTCGTCTCAAGACCAATGCGCGGCGTGGCGGGACGCTTGAGCACATCTATGTGCGTGATGTGACTATCGGTGAAGTGTCCGACTCCGTGTTGTCCATCGACTTCACGTATGAAGAAGGCAAGAACGGCACGTTTATGCCAACGGTGCGCGACATCGAACTTCGCAACGTGACCAGCCGCAAAAGCAAATACGGGATGTATCTGCGTGGATTTCCGCAGGCGCCAATCACCAACGTGCGACTCGAATCGTGCCGGTTTGACGGAGTTGCACAGGCCGACATGCTGGAAAACGTTACCGGAATTGTGCGAAACAACGTGACGGTGAATGGAAAGGTGGTTCCGTCATGAACGTAACGCTGGCGGTCACCAGGGTGATTCGAGTTGCGCTTCTGTCGGCCGCAATCACAACGTTTGTTGCGTCGATGGCGAACGCGCAGGCGGCGACACCGCGCGCGTCCTCGACAAAAGAAGCCGCAGTGCCGTGGTCCGTTCGCATGTCGCGCGCCGCAATGCAGCGCAATCCTGTCATTCACGAAAAGTGGGATTACACGGCTGGATTGATGTTGCTCGCCATTGATCGCGTGGGTCGTGCGAACAAGGACACGATGTTCGCGTCGTATGTGCGCCGCAACATGGATCGCATGATTGGCGACGACGGTTCAATTCGCACGTATCGCACCGAAGACTTCAATCTCGACCAGATCAATCAGGGGCGCTTGCTGTTTTCGTTGTACGCAGAAACCAAAGCGCCTAAATACAAAACGGCAATTGAAACGCTTCGTGCACAGCTGAAGCAGCAACCGCGAACGAGCGACGGCGGGTTCTGGCACAAGAAGATTTACCCGCAACAGATGTGGCTGGACGGTTTGTACATGGCCGAGCCGTTTTATGTGACGTACGCGCGCACGTTCAACGACACGGCCGCATTCACCGACGCGACGAAACAGTTTCTGCTGCTGGCACTGCACGCGCGTGATCCGCAAACGGGTTTGTACTATCACGCGTGGGACGCGGCACACACGCAACCGTGGGCCGATTCGGCAACGGGATTGTCAAAGAATTTCTGGGGGCGCGCGGTCGGTTGGTATCTGATGTCGGCGATGGACGTGCTGGATGAACTTCCGCTTACCCATCCCAATCGCGCTCCGTTGCTTGAAACGATCGAAGATCTCGCAAGCGCAGTGGCCCGCGTTCAGGATCCGACAACCGGCTTATGGTTTCAGGTAATGGATCAACCCAATCGCACCGGCAATTACCGCGAAGCGTCCGCCTCCAGCATGTTTGCGTACGCATTCGCGAAAGGCGCGCGCAAAGGATATCTGCCAGCGCGTTATCGCCAACTCGCGACGCGAGCGTTTGACGGACTTGTTCGCGATCACGTAAAGACGGGCGCGGACGGACTGCCATCGCTTACTGGCGTTTGCTCGGTCGCAGGTTTGGGTGGCAACTCAAAACGCGACGGTTCATTTGCATACTACATCAGCGAACCCGTTGTGGCGGACGACTACAAAGGCGTTGGTCCGTTTATCATGGCAGCACTGGAGCTGGGAAGATGAGCACGATGGAAATGTTTTCGCTTGCGGGTAAACGCGCATTGGTTACAGGCGCGAGCCGCGGAATCGGTCGAGCCGCCGCAGTAGCACTGGCCGAAGCAGGCGCCGACGTTGTGTGCGCGGCATCCAGCGTTGACGGTGTTGCCGAAACCGTAAGCGCTTTAAAAAGGCTTGGACGAAAAGCGTGGGCCGTTGGCGCCGATCTCTCCGTACGCGACGCTGCGCTCGCTTTGGCCGACGCTGCTGAACAACACGCTGGTCAGATCGACATTCTGATCAACAACGCCGGTACAATCCGTCGCGCTCCAGCCATCGAACATTCGATGGATGATTGGGAACTCGTGATTCGAACGAATCTCGACGCCGCCTGGCAACTTTCGCAGCGCATCGGACGTGGCATGGTCGCGCGCGGTCATGGCAAGATCGTCAACGTCGCATCGCTGCTGTCGTTCAGCGGTGGCATCACCGTGCCGGGCTACACCGCCAGCAAACACGCAATAGCAGGCCTGACCAAAGCCCTCGCCAATGAGTGGGCGGCATCAGGCGTGAACGTGAACGCCATCGCGCCGGGCTATTTCGAAACCGACAACACGCAACGTCTTCGCGACGATGCGAAACGTTTTGCCGATATCAGCGCACGTATTCCCGCTGGTCGCTGGGGCAAAACAACAGATCTCGCCGGCGCATTCGTATTCCTCTCTTCATCAGCCAGCGATTACGTGAATGGTCACGTGCTCACCGTTGATGGCGGCTGGATGGCCCGCTAACGCATGCATCGACTTCCCGATCCTGCCGGTGCAGCACGACTCGACAGCGCTGAAATGCGCAGCACGTTTCTCGTGCGCGATCTGTTCGTGCCAGGCGAAATCACGTTGCGATTGGTTGATCTCGATCGCGTGGTGCTTGGTGGCGCTGTTCCATTGGACACCCCGCTCGCGCTATCTGCGCCCAATGCACTGCGAGCCCACTTCTTTTGTGAACGTCGAGAGTTGGGTGTGCTGAATATTGGCGGCGCGGGAACGGTGACGGTTGATGGTGCTCCGTTTGCACTCTCCAGTAAAGACGTCTTGTATGTGGGCCGAGGAAGTCGGGCGGTCACGTTTGCGAGCAAGAGCTCGAGTACGCCGGCGCGATTTTATCTGGTGAGTTATCCCGCACACGCGACGTATCCAACGGCGCTCGCATCGGCCGCTGAAACGCACGCCACAGTGTTGGGCGCGCCAACAAGCAGCAATCATCGCACAGTGCGACGCTACATCCATGCGGCCGGCATTCGAAGCGCACAGCTCGTAATGGGCGTGACAACGCTTGAACCAGGTAGTGTGTGGAACACGATGCCAACACACACGCACGATCGGCGCACGGAAGTTTATCTGTACTTCGACGTGCCGGTCGACGCGATGGTTGTACACCTGCTGGGCGAACCAACCGAAACGCGACACGTCATCGTGCGCGACGGCGAAGTTGCACTGTCGCCCAGTTGGTCAATTCACTCGGGCTGCGGCACGAGCGCGTATTCGTTTTGTTGGGCGATGGGCGGCGAGAATCAGGACTACGCTGATATGGACGTTGTTCCCCTGGAGACACTTCGATGACAATTCGTTCGCGCTTCTCGTCGCTACTGCTCGCGACACCATTCCTGCTTTCCCCGACACTCGGCGCACAATCCACGCGTCTCGTTGTGAAGGTGACCAACCCGCTTGCTATCGAACGTCGCGACGAAACGATCACGCTGACCTGGGCCGATGTTACCAAGGCACTGCCCGGTGCAGCGAAAGACAAGATTCGTGTGCGTGATGCGGTGACGGGTGCAGAATTTCCGTCGCAGGCCGTCGATGAAAACGGCGACGGTTCGATTGATGATTTTGTTTTTCAAGCGAACTTCTGGCCGAAAGAATCCAAAAGTTTTGCCGTTGAAGCAGTCGCGGCCGCCGTCGTCAAACCAAAAACGTTTGTCTACCATGACGCGACGCGCGACGACATTGCCTGGGAAAACGATCGTATCGCGTTCCGCATTTATGGCCAAGGCATCTGGCACACGAAAGACAGTCTTGTCTCGGCCGGCATTGATGTGTGGCCAAAGAGCGTGCGTGATCTCATCGTAGACAAGTGGTACAAGAAAGGTCACGATGAGTACCACGTTGACACCGGCGAAGGCGCGGACTTCTTCGAAGTTGGCACGACGCTTGGCGCTGGTGGAACGGCGCTTTGGCAAGACAACAAGATCAAGCAGTTCGAGAATTTCAAAACGTCGCGCATCATCACGATGGGCCCGGTGCGTGCGATTTTTGAACTCACGTACGACCCCGTCAAAGCAAACGGTTACACCGTCGCGGAAACCAAGCGCTTTGTAATTGATGCTGGCAACAATCTCTATCGCGAAGAGAGCACGTTCAAAATTGTTGGTGCGGCGTCCGCACCATACGCGATTGGAGTGGTGAAAAAAGATGGCCTTGTCGGTTCAAGCAGCCTCGCAAATCCGTGGGCGTGGGTAACGGGTTGGGCGCAAGTTCACAAAAAGCATGGTGGACACGGCTATCTGGGCACTGCGGTGATGCTCGAGAAGTCTCGCGTGACCGAACTTCGCGAAATCGACGATCACTACATTGCCGTTACTGCGGCAAAAAATGGTGAAAAAGTTGTGCACTACATCGGAGCCGGTTGGACGGACAGCGGTGATTTCAAAGACGTGATGGATTGGTGGGGCTATCTCGACAAATTCGCGCAGCGGTTGGGCGCGCCACTCAAAGTGACGCTGGGCGCAGAGGCGCAATGAAGTCGCGGTTGATCTCGCGCGTTGTAACAAGCGCGCGCGCACGAACGGCGCTGGTGGTTGGCAGCGCAATTTGTGCATTGCCCGCGGTCATGAGTGGAATGCCGGTTACGCATGTACCAGCGACATCGCATGCGCCGTGGTCCACGACTGTTCTCGCAACGACTGACACGCTCCCCTGGGCTGCAATTGTTGATGCCAAGTACGCGGGCGTTTCAGGTGCACCGGGAACGGGTGGCGTTCCAACATTTCGGAGCATCGGCGACGCGCTCAGTAGCACATCGGTCAACGGCGGTGTTCGCACAGTCGTGTTTATCAAGAACGGCCGCTATCGCGAGAAGCTCACAATTGATCGGCCACGCATCACGTTACGCGGCGAGAGTCGTGATGGCGCCATCATCACGTTTGATGCGGTAAGCGATACCCCGGCGCCTGGCGGTGGCACGTACGGAACGCGCGGCAGTTACACGTTGCGTATTGTCGCTCCGGATTTCCGTGCCGAGCATTTGACGATTGAGAATGCGTACGATTATGCGGCGAACGCGGCAAAGTCGGACAGCAATCCAACGAAGTACAAAAATCCGCAGGGC
>JBDTTO010000024.1:0-12879 GCA_039930585.1 Gemmatimonadaceae bacterium | reverse complement strand
TTCGGGAGCAGGAGGTCGCTGGTTCGAATCCAGTCGCCCCGATTGAATAGCCTGTTGATGCAGTAAGAGTGAAAAACACGGACACAGACGAAGAAACGCCCAGCGAGCAATCGGTGGGCGTCTTTTTTGTAGTAAGCCATATAGTAAGCCATTGGATTGTCGATTCGTCCGCTCACCAACGAGTTCGACATCACGACTAGTACAAGCTCGGCTTTTTTGGGGGGCTGGCGGAGACTCGACTTTTGGTCTCGAACCCAGCTGTCACCGAAGGCGTTTTTGGATTGCGAGAGCACTGAGAGCGTCGGTGCAATGGCGCCGACGAGCGGTCGTCCTTGCAGGAAGGTGCCAATTGCTAAACACCGGGAGCAAGTTCGCAGCTACCGCGCTTCCCGCTCCAAGCGCAATCTCTTTTCTGTAGCGCCGCGCAAACTGATTGTCGTATCGCCAAGCGGCAAACTCTGGCCGGAGCGGTTTTCCGATGTGGACAAGCTCCGTTCCGTCGGCAAGCTGCGCCGGGCCGACGTTCTCTGTTGCGCGATGATCCAGCCAAACAAACAGCCCAAGAGTGCCTTTTAATTCAAGTCAGAATTGCACCACAGCTGTTTCAGGTTCGGGGTGCTACCTCGAACGCTCTCACGCGCCGCTCGAGTAAACCGCCGCACCGCAGCGTTTTGCGCGCCACTTAGCGCCAACTCACAGTGACGTATCGCGATCTCGGTGTGTCCAGCACGACGATGCAAATCGCTCAGCACGGCGGCCCACGTATAAGCATCACTCAGCCAGGTCGGCGCCTCGAATCCGTTCAACAGCTGTAATCCGATTGTCGCTCCGCGCCATTCCGACATTGCGACGGCACGGTTCAATCGGTGCAACGGCGCAGGGGCAATCTGCTCAAGGGTTGCGTATGCCGATTCTATTCTTTCCCAGCAGGTGTCTTGGAATGTCGGGGCCCGACAATGTTTGGCCGCGATGCCGGCGTCTGCGTGATACCGTGAGTAGACATCGCCGCGCGCAGACCTCGCCAACCGGGACAATCGCGGCCGAATCTATTGTTGATCCCAACGCTCCCGGTCCTGGTCTTCCAGCAGCAGGAGGCAGCCGCTGCTATCCATGCGCGCACAATCGAGCGACATGCAAATGCACCAGCGCCCGGAGCGCAAACCTTTCCGGATTGTCTCCGACGGGATGTCCGGTCAACAGTGTGCCAAGACGTATCGCCTCGTCGCACAGATCGCGGCGGATGGCATAGTCGGCGGACGCAAATCACCTGCGCTTTTGAGTAACGCCTTCGCACCGTCAACACCCTCGCCTCGACACACAACAATCAGCGCCGCAAGCATCGGCACGAATGCCATGAGTGCGCCGAGTGGGAGTATCGGGAAGCCGGGCAAACGAAGACCAAACGCACCCAACACGTAAAATGGTACCGACAGCCCAATCACCCAGAAAAAGAACCGCCGCAACGGCGCGGTTATCACACCAGCACCTGCTGCACAGGCCGGCATAGCGATTGTGGCATCCGAGGTCCGCGACCGAACCGAACGACGAGATCGGGTCGGCGCCCTGCGACACCGAGGTACGTGGCGAATTGCGACCGCACCGCTGGCATTTCCACCGGCTGATTGAGAAAGGCGTTGCGAATGCCCAATGCTGTCGCTTGCAGTGCGAAACGTTCATAGCTGCGTCCCACCTCGATCCAGTGAGCATGGTCCGCGACCTCCGCGATGAACACCGCAACACCCGCCGAGTTGCGCACTTGTTTTGCGTACTTGTCGTTTTCGCTCTTCGTTCGAAAGAACATTTTGAAGCCCGCTCTCCCTAACCACGACGGAACGGCTGGATTGCCGGTGGTGGTTGAGTGCAAGCCGTCGTTGGTTCGCATAGCCTCGCGGGCATTGAATCGGATCCACTCTTTCAGTTCATGGACGAATGCGCCATCGTCCATTTGTGCGGTATTGGCTTGCACAACAAATTCGAGAACGTTCTCGAGATCGGCCGCTTGCGTGAACAGCATCATTTGCACGCCGGTTCCGGCACCGGCGGCCTCCAGCATTCGCAGTTCCTCCGCAGAAATTGATCTTCCGTCGTAGTCAGCCCGCGTGCACTGGCGCTCGGGGATAGCCTGAAACAAGGGTGTCGTAACGGGCTTCGTCGCCAGAAGGGAAATTCGGACGCCACCCTCCGCGGACGAGAGAACGGCAGCCTCGCTGTGCAAACCATTGGCCAGTGCGGCTTGTGCCAGGTTTTCCGCGGCGCAGCCCAGCGAAACGAACAGGTGATGGTCATCCGGATCAACGGCGGGGCATCGGCGTGCGAAATCCGGCACAACGGAAATGGCGTCACCTTCAATCCGAAACTTCCAGCATTGCGTGTTGTGACTTGACGGAGCGAGCGTCGCGTACCGCACCAGTTCACGCTGGACCGCCACCGAATCATCCAGCTTGCCGTTTGTGTGCCGCCAGGTGGTCCGCACTGCTGCGAGATACTTTTCGTCATCTGGCCCGGCCGAGCAGGACGGTAGCACGACCAGCGCGCCCGCTGCCGCAACGGAGCACGTGAATTCTCTTCGAGTAACCACAACACACCTCAGTTGTGCGAACCGCTGCCGTGATGACGGTTAGCGCCGCAGTAAATACGCGACAAGGGTGAGCACAAGAATTATCAGTACACCAACGACGTACTGGCTTCGCATGGGCTTGTCGATACCAGGTCTCAGTTCTTCCAAAGGGCGCACCGTTCGGTGTGAGGTCGCCGCACTCAATCGGAGGCTGCGTCGTTCGCGACCCCTGCGTCGCTCGAGAAGATCAGCAGGGTCTGACCTCGCGGGTTGACGATGCGCAAGGAACGGTCCTCTCCGTTTTCATCAGTCGCGATGGAGATGTCGCTCACATCGCTGACGGAGCTAGTGCGATGCCGTCCGACCAGCACGGTTTCACCAAACATGAGCTCAGCAACGTTGCCGTGCGGTTCGTACACCGCACCGACGAACGGCAAGTTGGTGCCCGCCAGCTGCGCTCCCAGGTCGCCCTGGTCAATTTCGATCGTGCAATGCCGTCCGGTATTCCGCTTGCTGAATTCGTCGAGCGCGCTTGCCCATTCGACCGCATCGTACGAACGCGTGCTCACGGCGTGCGCGCTGGCCGCGAACATTGCTGCGCGCACCTGCGCGCTTCCGGGCACGCACAACACGGAGCAGGCCGCCGTTCGCAGAAGCTGCGTCGCAACGCTGCCCAACACGAGCCTGCGAAAGAATCCGTAGCCGTGTGTGGCGGTCACGATGAGGTCGGCGTCGCGGGACGTCGCAAACTTCAGAATTTCGTCGGCCGCATCGCCGTTGAGTGACACCATTTCAATCGTCGTCCCGTCGCGTGCAAGGGCGTCACTCCCGCGTTGCAAAGCGGCGTCGCGCGTCTCGCCATTTACGACCGACGAGTCGCTCTCCCAGGCGCTGTCGAATGCGTCCACGTGTGGCCGCACGTTCACGACATAGATCGTCGCATCAGGGGGGATGAACGGCATGGCAGTCTGCGCGGCGTAGTCGCTCATTGCGCTCAAATCCGTTGCGATCACCACACGCTTGGGCAGTGATTCCTGTCCGGGGACCGCCGAGAACACGGGCGTGTCGCCCACTTGCAGCAAGCGCGGCACAAGATCACGTCCGAAGAACCGCGCCGCTCGCGAGGGGTGCGCGCGCTCGACGACGATGAGCTGCGCGTTGTTGGTGCTGGCCGCTCGTGCGATGACTTGCACGGGCTCTCCGAACTCGACGAGCACCGGCCACTGGCGTTCTGCGCCGACTACGCTCACCACCTTCCTCTTGACGGCGGCAAGTGCGGCGTCGCGTTGCGGTTGATGTGTCGCGGCGGCCAGCGGAACCAACCCGTACGCCGAACCTAGCTCCAGCACCAACGGCGCCACGGTCAACACCTGCACCCGCGCTTCTGTGGCCTCGGACAACCATCGCGCGGACGCCAGCGCCGCGGTGTGATCCGAGGAGGAGTCTATCGCCACCAACAGGAGATCAACTCGGGGCGGAACCAGTGCTGCCGCCGCGGGGAGAAGCGCTTCAATCACGGTTTCGGACATTTCGGCCTCCGGCCTGGGCGCCCTGGTGACAAGGCGTTGAATTACTGCGCGATCACGCGTAGATGCTTGAAGATGCGCTTACGCGCGTACGGAATGACTCGTGAATGTCACCGTCCTGAAACAGAGCGATACCTTCGGAGATTTGGTGACGGCATTTTGTCGCGCGCCCACTTTTGCACCAAACGGCGGATCCCGCTACCGGTGCCCAGGCGCTCCACCCAACGCTTCAAACCCAGCAATCACGTCAAACAGTTCCTCGTCGATACGACTCTGGCGCAAGCGGTGAAACGCGTGTTGAAGGTTCTCGAGCAGATCGTCGATGTTCTTGTCCGCACGCTGCATCGCCGCGAGCCGGCTGGCGTTTTCACTCGCGAGCGACTCGGCAGACGCACGGAACAGTGAGACGAAGAGATATTCGCGAATGAGGGCGCGCACGGTTTGTGCATTGGCGCCGATGACCTCAGGCAACATCGTCGTTGGCCATGGAATCGCGGCAAGTTTACGAAGCCATGCGGCGTCCAGCGGAAGCAAGCGCTGACTCACGGGCTCGTACGCTGAGCCGGAAGTGGGACGGTTGTAGAAGAGCTGGAGTTGCGCTGACGCGTCGCTTGCATGATGCGCCTCGTGCGCCAGCAGAATCTTGCCAACGAGCGCTGTGATGGCCTCAATGGAATTTGGGACGACGAACACACCGATGGGTTGAATTCCTGCGTCTGTCAAACGCGCGTGCACTCGCTCGCCCACGGCCCACACCTGCGGTGTGTTGGTTATGGATTGCAAGGCCTTAACGGCGTAGTCCGCTACCACATCGTTGAAACGCCCCACCAATCCTTGATCGGATCCGAAAACAATCGCACTGACGGCAGCGCCCTCCGCGCGTGCCGGTTGCGCGGATAGCAACGACACGGTACCCGGCGCTCGAAAGCAGACACTCAGTGCCAGTTCTACCGTGTGGTAGTAGTCACCCAACGCCTGCACCGACTTCTCGTATTGCCCAATGCTTGACGCAGCCAGCGCCTTCATGGTGCGCACCACCGATTGCAAATCGCCAGCGCTCGCCATCTGCCGGTTGAGACTTGCCGTCGTCCTGGTCACTTGTTCTCCGAACTATCCGCGGGTGGTTGCGGTTGAAATTCGGCAAGCGCCTTTCGGGCAATTTCGATGATTGCGCTGCGATCGTCATCGCGCAACTTGTCGGCGCTGAGCAAGCGGTCGGAGACTTCTGCGGGAATTGTTGCAACGGCTTTGCGCAACGCGTGCTCAGCATCCTTCATTCGATCGAGCGGTACTTTGTCAAACAGCTCCGCACTTAACGCCAGCAACACCGCGATTTGTTCGGTTACCGATACCGGGGCGGATTCCGGTTGCTCGAGGCAAGCGCGGATGCGACGTCCATGCTCGATGATCTTGCGGGCTTCTTCATCCAGCCGCGCACCGAACCGTGAAAACGTTTCGCGTTCTTCGAATTGCGCATACGCGAGCTTCAGATTGCCGGTCACTGCGCGGTACGCGGCGAGTTGCGCTTTTGCACCAACGCGCGAAACAGACTTGCCCACATCAACCGCCGGCAACACTCCGAGCTCAAAGAGCGACGGCGAGAGATAGATCTGTCCGTCGGTGATGGAAATCAGATTGGTGGGGATATATGCAGAAATATTCTGCGCTTCGGTCTCGATGATTGGCAACGCCGTGAGCGAGCCGCCGCCGAGGTCGTCGCGCAGGTGCGTAGCACGCTCGAGCAGTCGCGAATGGATGTAGAAGATGTCTCCCGGAAACGCTTCGCGACCGGGCGGACGACGGAGCAACAACGAAAGCTCGCGATAGGCGCGCGCGTGATGCGTGAGATCGTCGTACACGATAAGCACATCCCGACCGGCCTCCATGAAATGTTCGGCGATACTGGTCGCGGCGTAGGGCGCGATGAACGCCAGACCCGGCGGATCATTTCCCTCGGTCACGACCACGACGGTGTACTCCATGGCGCCCTTCTCTCGCAAACCCGCCACGACTTTCGCAACCGCCGAAGCGCGTTGGCCAATCGCGCAGTACACGCAGACAACATCGCATCCACGCTGATTGATAATGGTGTCGACGGCAATTGCGGTTTTGCCGGTACGCCGATCGCCGAGAATCAACTCACGCTGCCCGCGGCCAACGGGAATGAGCGCATCGACAACTTTGAGCCCAGTCTGTAGCGGCACGGTGACCGGTGCGCGGTCCATGATGGCGGCGGCGGGACGTTCGATGGGAAGGCGTTTGGTGGCGGTGACGGGCCCGTTGCCATCGAGGGGCCGGCCGAGCGGATCGATCACGCGACCCAGCAATTCGTCTCCAACCGCCACGTCCATCACTCGCCCGGTGCGGTGCACTTCATCACCGGCGTGCAAATCCTGATACTCGCCGAGCAACACAACGCCGATTTCTGTTTCGTCAACGTTGAATGCGATTCCATACAAATCGCCGGGAAACTTGAGCAGTTCCTCGAAGCCGGCATTGGGAAGGCCGGATACTCGTGCGATGCCGGTAGAAACGCTCACGATGGTGCCAATTTCGTGCGGAACGAATTTCGGTGCAAATGTTTTCCGCCCTTGATCGATTCCGGCGAACGTGCGATCAAAAACGCTCTGTAAACTTTCTGGCATCGCGCTCACGTACCGTGCGCGACTGCAGCTTCTACTTGCGCCGACGAGGCCGGTTGCTCGTTCACTTTCAGCAGTTCGTCGATATCCGCTTGCATACCAGCGAGGTAATCGGCGATGCTCCACGCCAGCTTGTGTCCGTTCGTGGTGAGATCGATGCCGCTGACCAATTCCGGTGCAGTCTCGAACCGCAGGTTAAATTCGCTCGAAAATGTTTCGTTGAGTGCGGTCTGAATTGCGGTTTGTTGCGCGACCGGCAGGTCGAAAGCGCTCCTTACGAGTACCGGGCCGGCAACCTTGCCGAGCGCATCAGCGAATTCCACACGTGTGTCCGGCTCCATGGCCCGCAGGCGACGAATGAAAACGTCTGCAGCCCGTTCTTCGAGGCCCGCCGATGCCAGATCAGTCAACGTCTTTCGCGCAATCGCGAACACTTCCTCCCGCGTTCGGCGACTGATCTCATCGCTCAGGTGCTGTGCTTCGTTACGCAGCGCATCGGCGCGCTTCGCGCTCAGAGCGTTGACAGCCTTTCGGGCGTCATCGAGCAACCGCTCGCGTTGGGCATTCGCGTCGTCGGTTGCTTTCGTGAGCAGCGATGCGCGCTGCTGGTCAAACTGGTCGTTCTTGTGCTGGAAATCGTCGCGCTCCTTTTTCGCTTCGGCTTTCTTGGCAGCGGCATCGGCCAGTTCCGCGGCAATCCGCTTCTCGCGCGCGTCAATGGCGTTGAGAATCGGTGTGTACAAGAAGCGCTTCATCAACCAGACGAGGATGAGGAAGTTGAGCGCCTGCGCTCCAATGGTGAACCAGTCGATTAGCACGACTATTTGCCAGCTACCGGCGCGATGACATGATTCCAGAATGGATTTGCGAAAATCAGAATCATGGAGACGACGAAGCAGTAAATGGCAGTCGATTCGATCATGGCCAGGCCGACGAACAGCGTGCGCGTGATTGTGGCGGACGCATCGGGCTGTTGCGCCAGCGCCGTGAGGGCGGTCGCGACCGCGCGCCCTTCGCCGAGTGCCGGCATCATCGTTCCGACACCTGTGGCCAAACCGGCGGTGATGATCGATACGACCGCGATGATTGTCATACTATCCATGATGCGACCCTTGTCAGTTAGTGTGCCGGTTCTGGCTTCGGCTTGCGCGTTTGCGTAGCCGCAGCGATGTACACCGCCGCGAGGATGCTGAAGATGTAAGCCTGCACCATGCCGGTGAGCAGGCCCAGCAACGTCATCACAATTGGAAAAATGAACGGTGTGATGGTGAGAAGAATTCCAATAATCATCGCGCCGCTCATCATGTTGCCGAACAACCGCACCGCGAGGGCAAGCGTACGGGAGAACTCGCTGATAATGTTGAACGGCAGCATGATTGCTGTCGGTTGAACGTAGGATTTGAGGTAACCAGCGATCCCCTGCTCCTCGATGCCGAACAGTGGCACGGCCACAAACACACAAAGCGCGAGTGCGGCCGTGGTTGAGAGTGACGCAGTTGGCGGCTCGTAACCCGGAACAATGGTGCAGAGCGCGGAGAAGCCGACGAAGAGAAACAGCGTACCGAGAAAGCCCAGATATTTCTCAGGGTGTTGCAGTCCGACTTCCTCGATCTGTTTGCTGATTCCGGTAACGATGATTTCCAGAAAATTCTGCCAGCGTGAGCGTTCCAAGGTAGTGGACAGCTTGCGCGTGATGAGCCTTGCGCCCACAACGAGCACCAGCATCAACGCCCACGTGAACACGATGGTGGCGTTGAGCTTGAAAAATCCGTACTGCCAAAACACCAGTTGATCGGGACTAAGGTGCATGACGGACCTCCGCGACTTGCGCGTGACTTGTCGCTTGCGACGCGCGAGTAAGCCAAATCACGACAAAGCGCGCGACGACAAATCCGAGCAGACACGCAAAGAGTCGTCGCCAATCGTCACGACCAACGAAGTAGAAACCCGCAAGTGCGGTTCCCATGCGGACGAACAGGCTGGCGAGAAACCAGAGCGCCGCTTTCGGCGACGAAAGGCCTCTCCCCACAGTCCACCAAAGGCCGCCGAAAAACACGGCGCCCAACACGAGCCCTGCACCGCCAGCAAGCAGCAATCGCAACAGGTCAAGCATTGCGTGGTTCCTCGTCGTCGCGCATGGCCTTTTCTTCGTTGCCTACCCAATGCCACGCGTTGAGACAACCAAGGGTGAGTCCGGCAACGAGTAATGCGAGCGTCCACGAATGAGTGCCTGGACGATGATGGTCCAGCCAGATACCCAGTGCGGCGCCCAGCAGGGCGGGCACGGTGACAGACCAGCCAATCAAACCCATCACACCGAGGCCGAGCCAGACGCCAGAATTCGGATTGCGCCGCGCCTTGAGTTTGCGCGCAGCCTTCACGCGAATCAGCTCCGCGAAATCCGGCTCGCTCGGGTTGTTTGGTGTCTTGCTCATTTTGGCAGGCCTGCGAACCGATGCAGAAATCCGGTTTCCAATTTCGTCATGGCCGAGCGAACATCCTGTTCGTTCGCATCGAGCGCGAGAAATCGTTCTTTGACTGCGTCATGCAATTGTCCGAGATCATTCCCGGCCAAGGCTCGGCGCACCGAGACGAGGACGTCCGCGCCGGTTTTTACCAGCACACCTTCATCGATCGCGACGAACACTTCGCCTTCCGATTCGGTTTCGTACGTCAGAATTCCCGGAGCCAGCGCTGCCACGCAATCAAGGCGATGCGGCAGAATGCCGAACGAACCTTCGGCTGACTCGGCAACGATGCGCGAGACGTTGGACTTCTGTGCGAAGACCTGGAACGGGAGCAGGATTTTAAGATGCATGCGCACCTTCGACCGGGGTGTGCGGCGATTGTGGTTTTGCATCCGTCGAAGTCTTTTCGGCGTCGGGTTTTGCTTTCGCCTTGGCCTCATCAACGGCGCCAATCATGTAGAACGCGCTCTCGGGGAAATCCTTGAATTCGTCTTGCAGGATTCGCTCACAGCCATCCAACGCGTCCTTGAGACTTACGAGTGTGCCCGTCATTCCCGTGAATTGTTCGGTCGTGAAGAACGGTTGCGTGAGAAACCGTTCCAACCGGCGCGCGCGGGCCACGACATTGCGATCGTCCGGCGACAGCTGCTCCAGGCCAAGCATCGCGATGATGTCCTTGAGTTCCGCGTATTGCGCGAACGTGCGTCGAATCTTCTGCGCGAGGTTGTAGTGCCGTTCGCCGACAATGCCTGGTGTCGCCATCTTGGAGCTTGATTGCAGCGGATCGATGGCGGGAAAGAGACCTTCGCTGGCGCGCTCACGCGAGAGCACGATGGAGGCAGAGAGGTGCGAGAACGTGTGCACCGCGGCGGGATCGGTGAAGTCGTCGGCCGGGACGTACACGGCCTGAATCGATGTAATCGCCCCGGTGTCTGTGTTGGCAATGCGTTCCTCGAGTCCGGAAAGTTCGGTGCCCATGGTGGGCTGATAGCCCAGTCGGGACGGCATTTGCCCCATCAGTCCGGACACCTCCATGCCCGCCTGGATGAAGCGAAAGATGTTGTCAATGAGCAATAACACGTCGCGGTGTTCGTCGTCGCGAAAATATTCAGCCATGGTGAGCGCGGCGTGTCCGACGCGAAAGCGGGCGCCAGGTGGTTCGTTCATCTGACCGTAAATCATGACGATGTTTGGCAGCACGCCGGCTTCCTTCATTTCGCGATAGAGCTCCTCGCCTTCGCGGCAGCGTTCGCCGATTCCGCAGAAGATGCTCACGCCTTTCTGGTGCGAGACCACATTGTGAATCATCTCGGTGAGCAGCACGGTCTTGCCAACACCGGCGCCGCCGAAAAGCCCGGCCTTCCCGCCACGCTCCAGCGGCATGAGAACGTCAATGATTTTGATTCCGGTTTCGAAAATTTCCGACTTGGTGGAACGTCGTGCCAGCGGCGGCGGGTTGTTATGCACTGAGCGCCACTGCACGTCGGTCGGCGCGGGGTCGCGATCAATCGTGTTGCCGAAGACGTCGAACATGCGCGAAAGGATTGCCTTGCCGACCGGCGCTTTCAGTGGGCCGCCGGTGTCCTCCACTTGCATGCCGCGCGCCAACCCTTGCGTAGGCGTGAGTGCAATTCCGCGCACCTGATGTGCATCTGTTTGCGCGAACACCTCGATGACGATCTCGTGTTTCGCACCGGCGCGCAGCACAGTGAAGATTGGCGGCGGCTGGGCTTTGAAACGCACATCCACGACGCTGCCACGCACGGCGACGATCACACCCCTCGGACGCACGGGAGGTATGGCTGTATCAGTCATAGTTGCTCTTCGCGAGACGCTCCCGGATTGTTTCCAGTTCCTCTCGGCGTTTGGGGGTGGCTTTCGGGTAAGCCATTTGCAGTTCGTCGAACGCATCAAGCAGAATCTGAGAAACAATGAGCCGCGCGTTGTCCTTGTCATCGGCGGGGACAACGTACCATGGCGCCGTTTCGATGCTGGTTGCGCTCAGACAATCTTCGTAGGCTTCCATGTATTGCGGCCAGTAGCCTCGTTCTTCGACATCCGAGAGGTTGAATTTCCAGTTCTTGTCTGGATCGTCTATGCGATCGAGCAGACGCTTTCGCTGTTCGTTCTTAGACAGATGCAGAAAGATTTTCACGATACGCGTGCCATTGCGATGCAGATGCTGCTCCAGCTCCACGATCGAACGGAAACGATCGTTCCAGAATGTCCGGTTCCCGGTCATCGCGTCCGGGAGTTTCTGTTTACGAAGCACTTCCGGGTGCACCCTAACAATGAGCACTTCCGCATAATACGACCGATTGAAAATGCCGATACGTCCACGTTCCGGAAGGCGACAGGTGGTGCGCCAGAGGAAATCATGATCAAGTTCTTCCGCACTGGGCTGTTTGAAACTGAAGACCTGACAACCCTGCGGATTCACTCCGGACATCACGTGTCGAATGGTTCCATCTTTGCCGGCCGCATCCATGCCCTGTATGATCAGCAATAGCGCGTTACGGTTTGAAGCGTAGTGCAGGCGTTGCTGATCGCTTAACGCGTCTCTTTGATCATGCAGGAATTGTTTGTAATGTTTTTTGGATTTGCAAATGGGCTTCACGGTTGTGGGCCACTTTGCGAGTGTGACGATGTCACCGGGGCGCACGCGGAAATCGTTGGAGTCGATACGTGATGTCATCGACTTACGGCGCCTGGCTGTGCGGCGTGCGGAGCCCAGGCCAGATTTTCACTCATGACGTACACTGCCATCGCGCCAAGCATCAGCACGACACCGACCCAGAATCGCCAGTCCGTGTGGGCGCGCTTCCAGTACGCCTCGTGGTTTGAAAAGCCTGTGCCGGCCTTCGCAGCGGGCCGTTCATGATCATGAGCAGTCATCGGACGGCCTCCACCGCGTCTGTCCATTGAGCAGTGACAATGTTATCGCCGCTTTTTCCGTTCCACTTCCAGTCGCGGATCTCCGGCATGTCCTGACCGTGCTCGTTGATGTAGTGCTTGTGCGCTATCAGTTTGTCCTGCACCGTCTGCTTGAGATACGCGCCCTTCGAACCCAGGTTCGGCAGGCGATCGATGACGTCCTGCACCAGATGAAACCGGTCAAGGTCATTCTGCACGCGCATGTCGAACGGCGTGGTGATTGTGCCTTCTTCCTTGTAGCCGCGTACATGCAGGTTGCGATTGGTCCGACGATAGGTCAGCCGATGCACCAACCACGGGTATCCGTGAAATCCAAAGATGATCTGTTTGTTTTTGGTGAAGAGTGAGTCGTAGTCTGATTCGCTCAATCCGTGTGGATGTTCGCTGGCGGATTGCAGCTTCATCAAATCAACGACATTGATCACGCGAATTTTGAGATCGGGGAGATACTCGCGAAGAATCGAGACCGCGGCGAGAATTTCCAGCGTTGGCGTGTCACCACAACATGCCATGACAACGTCCGGCTCGGTGCCCTGGTCGTTACTGGCCCACTGCCAGATGCCAATGCCTTCCGTGCAATGAATGACCGCCGCATCCATCGTCAGCCATTGTGGAAGCGCATGTTTACCCGCGACCACCACATTTACGTAGTGCCGGCTGCGCAGGCAATGATCGAACACCGACAACAGACAATTGGCGTCGGGCGGCAGGTACACGCGCACGATGTCGGCTTTCTTGTTGATGACGTGATC
>JBDTTO010000023.1:0-12980 GCA_039930585.1 Gemmatimonadaceae bacterium | reverse complement strand
GTTGGTAACGCGGGATGATTGCGCACGTGTGCCGCAATCGCGTGCGGTTACGGCTTAACGATCGGCAATGGTTCCGGCGGATTCGCGTGGAGTTCCCGCCGGAACGGAATACAACAATCGAATGGTGGCGCGATCTTCGTCGGACAAATCGCGCACGCGCACGCGCGGCGACATGATGTTGGCGTAATCCACTGTGTGATCGAGCCCCAGTAAATGCCCAACCTCATGCAGCGCAATCGCGCGCATCTGCAACGGCGATACGGGCCCGCCACCTGGATATGTCAACGACAAGACAATGTCCGCCGACACCACCCACCAATCGTTGGTGCGACTCCACATCGTCTTGCCACTGATGCCCGTGGGGAATTTCGGCAGAAAACGCACGTGCACATCTGCTGACGCCGAATCCTGAATAAACGAGAAGCGCATCGGAATGCCGGCCTGCACCCAGCCATCAAATGCGTCGCGCACCGAGACCGGAAACTGCTCGTTCCATCCATCGAGCTGCACGGGAGCGTCCACCCAGACGCGCACGGGATTGGAAACGCGGATGGGCCACCGCGTGAGTGATGAATCGCGCGAACGTAATAATTCGCCGATGTAGGTGCCGTATTGTCCTTGAATCAATCGGCGCCGCAATTCGGAAGGTTCGAGCGCGGGTTCCGAGCCCATAACTTCGCGCGCACTGACGGTCGCGCGTTCGTAAGGATCGTCGGCCGATGGCGATACCATCACCGAGTCCACCACCACATTTCCCACGGCGGCGGCCAGCGCCACCACTGGTGCACGCATCGCCCGCAACTCGCGCACTTGCAGACCGACGAATGCGGCTAGTGCCACAACGCAGCCTGAAAGCGTGACTTCAGCGTACTTCATGCGGGGAGTGTGTGATTGAAGGCCGGTCGCGTAACGGAGGGGCAGTCTTGTAGGACGACCGGCGTCTCTCCCGGGTTACGTAATGACCGTTGGTTTTTCTCTGCCCGTTAGTTGCTGAAGCTGCGACAATTCCAGCGCTGTCTCAACAAGTGGCTTCAACGCTTCCTGAGTATCGAGTGAGTGGCGCGTAACATCGGGTTCATATGATTCGATGTACACGCGCAACGTTGCGCCTTCGGTTCCTGTTCCCGAGAGACGAAAAACAATGCGCGCACCATCGCTGAAAATTATGCGCAATCCCTGCTTCGCACTCACGCTGCCGTCGACAGGATCGGTGTACGAAAAATCATCGGCGGTGACGATGGTGAGATCACCGTGTGCCGCTCCCGACAGCTGCGAAAGTTGCCCGCGCACATGCTCCATCACGCTATTCGCGGCTGCTACAGGAATTTCTTCGTAATCGTATCGCGTGTAGTAGTTGCGACCGAACTTTGCCCAATGCTCGCGCACAATGTCCTCAACCGATTGCTTGCGCGCTGCGACAATGTTCAGCCAGAACAACACTGCCCAGAGTCCGTCTTTCTCGCGTACGTGGTTCGACCCCGTTCCAAAACTTTCTTCGCCACACAACGTGATGCGGCCTGCATCCAACAAGTTGCCAAAAAACTTCCAGCCTGTTGGCGTTTCGAAACACGGAATGTTCAGCGCGCTCGCAACACGATCCACTGCCGCACTGGTGGGCATGGAACGCGCGACTCCGACGATTCCCTTCGCGTAACCTGGAATCAGCGTCGCGTTTGCGGCCATCAGTGCCACACTGTCCGACGGTGTTACGAAAAAGTTGCGGCCCAGAATCATGTTACGGTCGCCGTCGCCGTCAGATGCGGCGCCAAAGTCAGGTGCATTCGAACCAAACATTTCTTCAACCAGATCGTGCGCGTACGTCAGATTCGGATCAGGATGCCCGCCACCAAAATCGGGCAACGGCGTGCCGTGAATAACGGTGCCGGCCGCCGCACCCAGTGTCTGTTCGAGAATTGTGTGTGCGTACGGACCTGTGATGGCGTGCATCGCATCAAAGCGCATGCGAAACCCGGACGCGAACAGTTTACGAATGGCGTTGAAATCAAAGAGCGATTCCATCAACCGGGCGTATTCCGCTACCGGATCCACGATTTCGATCGTGAGCGAGTCAATGTGCTGCACGCCAACTGTTGTGAGCGAGAAGTCGTCGAATTCCGCAATACGATAGCTGCTTAACTTGCTCGCGCGATCAGCCACGGCATTTGTAAACTGCTCAGGTGCTGGTCCGCCGTTGGACGCATTGTATTTGATGCCGAAATCACCGTCCGGCCCGCCCGGATTATGACTGGCCGACAAAATGATGCCGCCGTTTCCGCGCAATCGA
The DNA here is from genome assembly GCA_039930585.1 of Gemmatimonadaceae bacterium. Lineage (GTDB taxonomy): Bacteria > Gemmatimonadota > Gemmatimonadetes > Gemmatimonadales > Gemmatimonadaceae > Gemmatimonas. Next base: position 10,696 of record JBDTTO010000023.1, on the reverse strand, counting down.
ATGAGATGTGATGCCGCTGGCGTCGACAACAATCCGTCGCGACCAACAATCACCTTCGTAACACCATTGGCCGCGGCGATTTTCAGAATGATCTGAATGGCTTCGCTGTTGAAGAACCGTCCGTCGCCGCCAATAATCAGTGTTTCGGTTGACTTGAGCGCCGCGACATCCAGCACCGCCTGAACAAAATTTTCGAGATAGTTTGGAGTCTGAAAAACTTTCGTGCGTTTGCGAAGCCCCGAAGTGCCTGGCCGCTGATCGCCGAACGGCGTCGTTGTAATTGTGCGTATCGAGATCATGTTCGTACCGTTTGGGTGCCTAACGTTGAGGTAAGGGGCAGGTGATGCGATGCATCGGCGCGTTACGCCCCTCATTTGTCAGCAGCAACTGTGTGTTATTGCCGGTCCACGTCACGCCTTCGCCGCGCTTGGTTTCAACGCCTTCGATATTGCAGATCGTGGGTGGAATTGCGTTCAGCACTCGCCCAGTCAATGAGTCCGTGGCAAACACGTACACCTGCCCGTAAGTGCGCACCGCGAGCAGGCGCGAGTCAGACGACAGCGAAGCGTCAGTAATGCTGCGCCATGCCGACGAACCCGGAACGATGGCCAGGCTATCCACCAATGTCGCAACCACCGTGTCACGCTGTAACCACGCCGACGCCGGAATCGCGAACACCAACGAACGTCGCAATGCGCCAGAACCATCCTTCAACGGACGCTTCGTGATCAAATACGTGGTGCGATCGGCGCCAACATACATCGCTTCGACATCGTGCGGAAAATCGGGATATCGAAATGACAGTCGCGTCGCTGCAATTGACCCCGCCGTCTTCCCATCCGACAACAACGGCTCGGCTAACTGATAAAGCGTGACGACTTTGCGCACAGCTCCGTTATCGCCGACGTCGCCGATAAAAAGGCAATACGCCGTAGCGGTTGTGGCGGGCGCTACACTCGTGCACGGACCGCGCGAAGCGGCTTCCCAATCCTTGTTGGAAGCCCCGTCAATCTTCCATCGACCGCGCAGATTGCCGGACGTATCCATCGCGAACAACACGGGGTCATTACCCGAGTCATTGATTGTAAAAACGACATCCGGCAGTGCGGGAGAAATGACGGCGGCCGAACTCTCAACAAGATCACCGGGCTCGCGCATTGGGTAGTTGTGCGGCTCGGTGGGTTTGGCACCCATCGAATCCGCGTCAACACCTCCCGACAGTGCGTTTGCGGCGCGCAATGCTGCTTCTTTTGATCCGCACGCTATAACCAACAGTGGGAATGCGCAGGCAAGGGCACGCAAGCATCCTCTCACAAGCTTGGGCATCCGCCCGCATACCGTCATCGCATTCTGGCGCTGCGCGATGCTCACCCGACGTCGCCCCGCGTCTGCTCACCGTTCACCATACGCCAAATGCCGCGCGTGTTCTTGTTGTGCAACTCAACCGCCAACACCGTCTCCGGAAAGTTCTGAAAACACACAGGTCTGGCAAATCGCGAAATCGACGCGGACCCAACCGCCGTTGTGCGTGAGTCGCTGGAGGCAGGGTAGGGACCACCATGAACAATTGCATGACCAACTTCGACGCCCGTTGGATAGCCGTTGAAAATCACGCGCCCCACTTTCCGCTGCAACAGAGTTATCAACCGCGCATTTTCGGCCAGCTCCCGTTCGGTGCCGTGAATACTCGCGGTAAGTTGTCCCTCCATCGTCGCGGCAATCTGCTCGAGTTCTTCAATGCTCTCGCCTGTAACCAGAATTGACGCTGGGCCAAACATCTCAGCACGCAAATTTGCGTCTTCAATGAAGCGCGCCGCGCTCGTGCCAAGCAGGGTGGCTTGCGCACGAGTCGGACCCGCAGTGGCCGGTGATTGAGCCAACACCGTCGCACCCTCATCACGCGACTGCTGCACACCGCGCGTGAAATTGCGAAACAGCCCTTCATACAACATCACACCGCCATCGGCGACTCCAATGCGACCGGCAAGTGAATCACTGAGTTGCGAAAAACTCTCGCTACGCACGCCAACAATTACTCCGGGATTCGTGCAGAACTGTCCAACGCCTTGCGTCATCGAATTCGCGAGTCCCTGCGCAATGGTTTCTGCGCGCTCCTTGACTGCCGACGGCAGCAAGAAGACAGGATTCACGCTTCCCATTTCCGCATAAACAGGGATTGGTTCGGCGCGCGAGTTGGCAGCGTCAAAAATTGCCCGGCCGCCGCGCAGCGAACCCGTAAAACCGACGGCTTGAATGTGCGGATGCTTAACCAGCGCCACACCACTCTCGTGCGACCAGCCGTGCACCATTGAAAAAACGCCGGCAGGCAGGTTGCACCGTTCGGCTGCACGATAAAGCGCGCGCGCCGTCATTTCGGAAGTGCCAGGATGTGCGGGATGCGCTTTGCATACAACCGTACAACCGGCCGCAAACGCTGATGCCGTATCGCCACCGGCAATGGAATACGCGAACGGAAAATTGCTCGCGGAAAAAACTGCAACAGGACCGAGTGGCACGAGCATGCGGCGGAGATCGGGCTTGGGCAGCGGTGTGCGCGATGCATCTCCTGTATCAATCCGCGCTTCAACCCACGAGCCCTCGTCAATGACATCCGCCATCAGTCGCAACTGATGCACGGTGCGCGCGCGCTCGCCTTCGAGTCGTGCAATCGGTAATGCGGTCTCCAGACTGGCACGTTCGAGTAGCGGCATTCCTGCCGCCAACAGCTCGTCCGCAATTGCGCGAAGAAATTCTGATCGGCGACTGGTTTCCATCACGCTGTACGCGTCATACGCGCGATGCGCGGCTTCCACTGCTTCCGCCACCTGATCAACAGTAGCCTCGCGAAATACCGGTTCGAGGTTCTGGCCAGTTATCGGATTCACGGCACGGAATACTGCGCCAGAACCCACGCGCGAATCACCGGCAATCAGCAGATTGCCTGAAATGTCCTTCACGTTTGTGTCGATGTCAGCTGTCGTGCTCATGGAGTTTCCCAGTTTTTCGATTTGGCCGATCGGAACAGCGCGTCGATCACGCGCATGTTGTTGATCGCATCGCTCAATGGTACCGCGACAGTGGATATGCCGCGCACCGCTTCGGCGAAACGTGTTGCCTGTACCGTGTATTGATTGACTGGCGCAAATATGAATTCCTCCGCACCGGTCCCAACAAGATCTCGGCCATCATCCAACACAATGCGAGTGCTGCGATCCGCGGGGGGATTGAACGGAATGTCGACCGTGATGTGTCCGCGTGTGCCGAAGAGTTTCATCTGCTGGTGCAGCGCAACCTGTCCGCCAAACGTGAACGATGCTTGTCCCGACGGGAATCGCATCAGGGCCGATCCTACGCGATCGATGTGCATGTCGGGATCGAACTCCAGCTGGCCAACAACTTCGGTTGGTTCTTCTCCAAACAGCCAGCGCGACATCGTGATTGGATAACAGCCAATGTCCATCAATGCGCCGCCGCCCCAATCAGGATTGCTGCGAACGTCTGCAGGGTCGCGTCGAAAATATGTGAAGTGACCATTGATCAAGCGCAGCTCGCCAATTCGTCCGCTTGCAATGAAGTCGCGCGCGGCAAGCCATTGGGGATGCGTGCGGACCATGAACGCCTCGGCAATCTGTACGCCAGTGCGTTTTTGCACATCAACGAGCTGTAGCGCTTCGTGAGCACTGAGCGCAATCGGTTTTTCACATAACACGTGTTTGCCTTTCTCTGCCGCGCGAATCGTCCACGGAACGTGGAGGTGATTGGGCAGAGGATTGTAAATGGCCTCGATATCCGGATCGTTGATCAACTCATCGTATGACCCGTACGCTCGCGGGATGTCCAGGGACTCCGCAGTGCTGCGTGCTTTTTGTATGTCACGCGAAGCGATTGCCAGTACAGTGCACAGTGGGCTTTGCTGGGTGGCCGGAATAACCTGTCGCACGGCAATGTTGGCGGCCCCCAGTATGCCCCATCGCACTGGCTCCACTGCGTTCGGTATCGTCATGGCTGCACGTTACGCGCGACACATCACGTTGGCCAGTACGAATCAGACTCGTTGCAACGCAAAGGGCCCGGCAATATGCCGGGCCCCGAGTGCAAGTGTCAGCGTGTGGTTGTGAACTGAACAGTTACGTAATTAACGGTCACGGGGAGTCGTGTCGTCATCATCGTTGTCGAGCTTTTGCTGAACTTTTCCCAGCGCCTGTTGCGCTTTGCCCTTCAGCTGCTCGCCTTTGCCCTTGAGCTGCTGACTCATGTCGTCGGTCAACTCGCCAGCGGCCGCGCGAACGCGTCCCTTGGCTTCTTCGGCCGCACCCTTCACGCGATTTTTTGTGCCCTTCTCATGCATGTCGTCCATACGTCACCTCGATTTGTGTTTGCAGGTGAAGCCTGCGATCGAGTGTACCCCGTGTGCACGCGGCGGGTTCGGACATTGAAAAGTGTCAATGTGATTTTTGCACTGCGTTTCTGACGCTGCGGAGAACGAACGGAACACTCGTCTTTGAACCGCCCGTCAAAGTGGACACTTCAAATTTCACGTTTTTCAAACTGTCAGCAGCTACTTCAACATCGAGCGTTTCGCCGGGACCCATCAACACTCTGCCAACACGCACTTGCTGCTGCGAATGAGGAAGATCGGCGCCATCCTTTGCGACAGGTTTCCAATTCAGAACTCTGTCACCTTGCCTGAGCGAGACATACACACGCATCTCGGGATTCATTTGCACGATGCGCAGCCGATACGTGCGACCGACTTCAACTACAAGCGCCTTTGGGGTCACTTCACCATTCACCAGACTCCGATTGATATTCGGCCCATCACTTCCGATTACGAAAACATGTTCGGGCATGGTGTCGCGCATTGATCCTGTGTCACGAACAATGAGCGCGCCGTACAAGCCGAAGCCAATCTGATGTTCTTCGTTGCTGTGCGAATGGTAAATGAAAGTTCCCGCTCGCGGTGGAGTAAACGACGCCACGAACGAATCAGAGACGGCGATTGCGGGCGCGAGCTTGAGCGCATTTCCACTCCATTGCGGCACTCCGTCAACGTAACTGTCTCTCAATTCAATTCCATGCCAGTGTACGGCCGTTGGCTGACGCAGTTGATTGACAACTGTGATTGAAACCGGTTCACCACGATTGAGATTGATGGTCGAACTCAACTTTGGTAAGCGTGCGATGTTTGCGGTGCCGAGTAGGTAGATGAGGCCTTCGTTTTTTCCGTAACGACCGGGATTACGTGCGGCGACGAGGCGCAACTGCCTTGGTGCAACGGGTGTGGCCGAAGCCGCTGCGGTTGCAGGTTTGCTTGCCGTATCACGCACCACAATGCCCAATGCGAGACCATGCATTTCGTGCTTATGATCCGGAGGCATTGGACCGCCGGCATCTGTCTCATCGGGAATGAGCGCGAACGACAGGTAATGCGAGACGTGAAACGTGAAGTGACAATGAAACAACCAGTTTCCGGCAACTGCTGGTACGAATTGCATCGCCATTGTTGTACCTGGCAACATCAGTTCCGTGACGGCCATGCGTCGGTCTGCGGCGGAGTAAATCGTATCATGCAAATCGGTGCCGTGACTGGTAACATCGAAGTAGAAACCGTGCAAATGCATCGGGTGCGCGTCGATCGATGGATTGATCCATCGCCAACGCACCGTGTCTCCAACTGAGTAGTGAAAGCGTTCGGTGTGTGGCCATGATTTGCCATTGATGGTCATCATGTCGCGAGGCACCCAGGGTTTGGGGCCTGTGCTATCCGGAGGTACCGACCAGATGCTGATCAGAAATATTCTGTCGTTCGTTTTCGCGTTCGTGCTGTCCACGACAATGCCACCGCTCAGCTGTGAATCGATTGAGCGTCGCTTTTCAATCGTGCTGCCATCGGTGGATGCCCAGTAGAAGAACGTTCCCGGCAATTTCGTTTCATAAATGGCGGCCAGTGTGGCGCCGGGGGCGATGGGAGATCCACGAAACGTCGAGTCCGTGATGGCGCTAATTCCCGTGGTCGCCGCGAGCGCTCGAAACCCGTGAACAAACAGCGTGTCTTTCAGCGGATTGTGAATCGACGCAAGAATTGTTGTGCCGGTTGATACGCGAAGCAGCGGACCGGGTATCCGCCCGGCCTTCCCTCGCTCGGCAAATGCGAGCACCGTTTCATGCATGCCGTCATTGGCTTCGGGATACCAACCGCCGGCCAGCACTTCAAGCGCAACGTCCAGGGTGTCGCCGCGCATCGTGCCGGCCGGCTCCTGATTGGTGTTCGTCAGCAGACGGCGTACTGCGAGAGCGGCTGTGTCTTCTGCGGTCGGTCCACTCTGCGCTCGCGGAATGTCGCGGCTCGGACGCTCGCAACCGCTAACGACCAGAATTCCGGCCAACATTGCGAGCAGGCACGCCGCGCCGAGTGTGCGTTGGTTGGCGATATCCGCATGCATAAAACCATCCGGAAACAAGGAAGCCGCTGGAGTAAAACCTCAGGCCGGGTGTCCGATAGACGCACGGTTCGCGACCACCGTCAAGAGGCAAATCCCGGACGGTCTCCCGTGCAAGTTGGGTGTCTTGACAATAGGTGTGATAACACCTAAGATAGTTGCATGTCACCCGATCTTCGTGCAGAACTCCGGCAGCGAAAGCCGTTCGACAGTCTCCAGCAGGAGGCGCATCTGAATGTGGTGCGCACGGGCGCGGCACTTCAGGATGCGTTTGAGCAACTGCTCAAGCCGTACGGGGTAAGCAACACGCAATACAACGTGTTGCGAATCTTGCGGGGCGCAGAACCCGATGGTTTGTGCCGAAACGAACTGCGCGACCGCTTGATCACGCGTATGCCCGACGTCACGCGATTGCTCGATCGCATGGAAGAAATCGAACTGGTTTCGCGGGAACGTGAGACTTCCGATCGCCGGCTGGTCACGACGCGCATCACCAGGCGCGGTCGCAGACTGGTCGATGAACTCGACAATGTTGTAACGGCAGAGCATCAGCGCACACTCGGCCATTTGAACAAAGCGCAACTCACTACACTCATTGAATTGCTCACGTTGGCGCGTGGGCAAGTCTAGTCGATTACGGAGGTTCTCATGTTTCTTTTCAAATCTGGTTCAACACGTCAAGTGAATTTGGCGTTGCTCGTCCTTCGCGTAGTCGCTGGCCTCACGATGGCCGCGCACGGTTATCAGAAAGTGTTTGTGTACGGCTTTGATGGTATTAGCGCCGGTTTCGCAGGCATGGGAATTCCAATGGCGTCGGTCGCAGGCCCGCTGGTCGCTGTGCTTGAGTTGGTCGGTGGTGTTCTCGTCGCAGTTGGTGTGCTCACGCGTCCGCTCGCATTACTTATTGCATTCGACATGTTAGTGGCCAGCACATTTGTTCACCTGAAAGACGGTTTCTTTGCGCCGAAGGGTGTGGAACTCACGTTGTTGCTCCTGGGCGCGTTTCTCTCGATCGCGTTGGCCGGCGCCGGTTCGTATTCAGTTGACGCCACGTTAAACCGTGACAACAAGCAATAAACGCGAACGCGATTCCCGTTCGGTCGCGGGCTCGTCTGCACTTCAAAGTTTTTCAAAATTCAGCAGGACACTTCGATGACTGTCGTGAATTCGTCGTTTACCGTTGCGCCGCTCAAGTATCAGCTGCCAACGGCACTCGCTCTGGGATCGGTTGTGCTTCAGGTCGCGAGCCTGGATAAATCCATTCTGTATTACGAGCGTGTCCTGGGGCTGCGCGTTCTGAGTCGCACGGAAAGTGTCGCATCCTTGGGCACTGCAGATGGGCACGAACTTGTGCGCTTTCATGAGAAGAGTGGCGTTCAGCCCGTGCCACAGCGCGGTCGTTTGGGATTGTATCACTTTGCCATTCTGCTGCCGTCGCGCGCGGCGCTCGGTCAATTTCTCGGGCACCTTCGTGATCTTGGTGTCCGCGCCGGAATGTCCGATCATCTGGTTAGCGAGGCGATTTATCTCAATGATGTTGATGGACTTGGCATTGAAGTGTATGCGGATCGTCCGCGTGAAAGCTGGAAGCTTGATGGATCGGCGATTGCCATGGCGACCGACCCGATTGATGTCGCCAATTTGATCGCTGCGGGCGGCGGAAAACCATGGCACGGCATGCCCGACGGCACTCGCATTGGTCATGTGCACTTGTACGTGCGTGATCTCGTTGAGTCAGCACGATTCTTTCATGAAGGATTGGGGCTCGACAAGGTCACGCTGCAATTTCCCGGTGCACTCTTCATGTCGGCCGGCGGTTATCATCATCACCTGGGCACCAATACCTGGGCGGCGGGTTCGCCAGTTGCCACCGAGCACGATGCACGCCTGTTGGAGTGGAACATACGTCTTCCGTTGGCGAGTGACGTGGCTGAAGTTGCACAATCACTTGAAAGCGGCGGAAACATTGTGACGTGGGAAGATGGGTCAGTTATCGCAACCGATCCGTGGGGTACCAACGTTCGCATTTCCAGTCTGTAGGAAAACGCTCTCGGAGTTTCTCTGCTGACTTCTCACAGTCCGGCTGCAGCAAGTACTGGTGATTTTACGTTCGAAACGGCTCCGCGCATTATTTGTCGCGATGGAGCCGCGTCGTCGTTGGGTGATGTTGCGCGCGAATGCGGCATCACGCGCGCGCTCGTGGTTACGGACAACGGAGTTTTGAACTCCGGCATCATTGATGATGCGTTGCAGAGTTTTTCGGGAAGTGGTGTTTCGCACGTAGTGTATTCCGCAGTATTGCCCGACCCGCCAGAGCAAACGGTGCTGGATGCCGTGCAGTTCGCGCGTGATCAGCGCGTGGACGGCGTCATTGGGTTAGGCGGTGGCAGTTCACTGGATACCGCGAAACTCGTCGCGCTTCTTGCCGGCTCTGACAGTGTGTTGCAGGATATTTACGGTGTCGGCCTCGCGCGGGGTTCGCGACTGCCGCTCATACAGATTCCGACTACGGCTGGTACGGGATCGGAAGTAACATCGATTGCCATTGTGACAACGCCGTCCAGCGAGAAAAAAGGCGTCGTATCGCGACTATTGTATCCAGACGTCGCGATTCTTGATGCGACTCTCACTCTCGGGTTGCCGGCGCGGGTCTCTGCAATGACAGGCATCGATGCAATGGTGCATGCGATCGAAGCGTACACGTCGCGGCTCCGAAAGAACGTGTTGTCAGACAGTCTTGCTGTGCGTGCATTGCAATTGCTGTCATTCAACCTGCCCAAAGTGTTACGCGATGGCACCGACATTCACGCTCGGCGCGCAATGTTGCAGGGCGCGACCTTTGCCGGAATGGCATTTGCAAACGCACCCGTTGCCGCTGTGCATGCACTCGCGTATCCGTTGGGCGGACATTTTCATGTGCCGCATGGTCTAAGTAACGCGTTGGTTTTATTGCCGGTGCTCGAGTTCAATCGTGCAGCCGCAGATCATTTGTATGGCGAATTGGCGTCGCACGTGTTCACGGAGAAATCAGGTTGGTCGACTGAACGTTCCGCGAATGCATTTGTGCAGTCGATGGAAACCATCGTGGATGGACTTGGGCTCGAACGGACACTGCGTGAGGTTGGAGTGCAGGAGCATCACCTCGAAATGCTCGCCGCTGACGCGCTCAAGGTGCAGCGATTACTCGTGAACAATCCGCGCGAAGTAACCATTCAGGATGCGCACAACATTTACCGCAGTGTGTTCTGATGCCTGATAATGCTGTTGTCCGCGCCGACTTCCGGTACTTCACCGTTATTGAAACGCGGTGGATGGACAACGACGCGTATGGTCATGTGAACAACGTTGTGTACTACAGTTTTTTCGACACCGTGGTCAACAAGTGGTTGATTGAGCAGGGCGTGCTGGATGTTGCCACCAGTCCGGAAATTGGTCTCGTAGTCGAGACGCAGTGTCGCTACGCCAGCCCGATATCCTTTCCCGATCAGGTTTGGGCAGGTTTACGAGTCGCCCATGTCGGGACCAGTAGCGTTCGTTATGAAATCGGATTGTTCTGCAATGACAGCGAGACAGCGGCGGCTTCGGGCCATTTTGTGCATGTGTACGTCAATCGTGTTACACGAGCCTCAACGCGTATTCCGGACATTGTACGAACTGCGCTCGATCAACTGAAGTAGCCTTAAAACGGAGTGCCTGAACGCAAACAAGGCCGCCATTACTGGCGGCCTTGCCTGTTTCTAACGGGCGTTGATTCAGACCTTGCGACGACGACGAGCGGCGACGCCAAGGGCCATCAAGCCAGCTGCCATGAGAGCAACGGCTGACGGTTCTGGAGCAACAGTCTGCGTGAGATTCGCGATTTCAAACTGGATGTCGTTGTAATCGCGATCAGAGGCAGACAGCGGCGTGATGTCTTCAAATCCGAAACGAATCGAGTAGTTGCCGCCATACGTCGATGGCAAACCCGATGCCGGATTCAGAAGGCTGACGTGGAATTCGCCACCAGGATTCCGTGCAAGCGCTCCTGAGTAGAACCGCTTGCCACTTGTCAGGTTGTTCAACATGAAGATCACTTCCTGGCCCGGAGCGACTGTTCCGATGTTGACCTGGTCAAACGGTGCAATCGGAGCCGGGTGGTTACCGAACAACAACGTGTACGACGATACCGGATCGAGCGCGTTGAACGAGCCGATCTTGTAGCGGAGCTCGCTGCTGTTACCTGCGTCGGAGAAGTAGTACTTCACCGACACATTTCC
>JBDTTO010000022.1:0-13204 GCA_039930585.1 Gemmatimonadaceae bacterium | reverse complement strand
GAACCGAATCGGACAGCTCGGCAAATGCCATACGGGCCAACTTTTGCAGACGTGCAGCTTCGTCAGCGCCAAACAGTGTCTGCAATGAACTGCGTGCACCAGTGCGCACATCGACAACACCGTGCTTGCGCTGATGCTTGTGGCTCGTGCGTCCCGCGACATCAATGTCAAGCGTGTGACCGTACGTGAGCCATGGCCCATGGACATCAATTACTTCGATATCATCGCTGACAAACGTTGGCGGCGCTTCATCCGCGGTGTCATCGTCAGGATCGAGCGGTGTGGCGTCTGGATGGCTTTTCATCCACGCGCGCGCTTCGCGTGACACCGTGCCGTCTTCGAAGAGCAGCACCGAATCGGCGCTCATGATATCGCGCTGAAATATGCGCGCATTGGCGAAGGACGCCTGCTGAAAATCATGCACATCGTCTGAGATGAACACTTCGTAGAAGTGTCCATCGGTGTACGTGAGCAGAATAGGTGCACTGCGCACACGAAGCCCGTCAGCACTGCTACGAATCCAATATGTGGAATCACCAGCGGCCAACAAAAATTCCGCAGTAGGCGGCCGCCGGGACAATACGGCGGGCCGCTCACAAGCGGTCAGCGAGAGTACGACGAGGGCAGACAGTACGCTAAAACGCACGATTGATTCCGTTCACGCTTTTGAAACGAGTTCACGCACGCCTTCGACGAGCCTGTCGATTTCATCGGCAGTCGTGTAACACGCACAACCTGCGCGTACCAGGCCTTCCTCGGCGAGACCAAGCCGACGCGCCACGGTCGTCGCATAGAAATCACCGTTCGACACAAACACACCGCGCGGCGCGAGAAACTCCGCGACTTGCAACGAACTGAATCCAGCAACGTGAAACGAAACCGTTGGCGTGCGAGGCGTTCCGGGTTTCGGTCCCATGATCGTGACTTCGGAGATCGTGGAGAGGCCGTCCCACATTTGCGCGAGAAGCTTCTCTCCGCGATGATGAAATGCCTCGAACGTTGCGGCAAGACGTTCGCGACGGCTACCAAGTGTCGTTGGTGCGAGCGATTCCATAAACGCGACGGCGGCCGCTGCACCAACGATACCTTCATGGTTCTGCGTGCCGGTTTCGAGACGTTCGGGGCTGAAGTCCGGAGCCGGTTCGAGTCGCGGTACGTCAAGTGCTTCGATTGATGAACGCTTGCCGTAACACACACCGATGTGCGGACCATAGAACTTGTACGCACTGCACAAAATAAAATCGGCGTTGAGTGCGTGTGCGTTTACCAGCGTGTGTGGTGCGTAGTGCACCGCATCAACAACGGTCATTGCGCCAATTGCCTTTGCAGCGTTCAACATGGGCGCAACGTCAGTAATCGTGCCCAGAATATTTGATGCGGCACCCAGCGCGACCACTTTCGTTTTCGCGTTCAGCATTTTTTCGTAAGCGCCCGTCTGATGGCGACCGGTTTCAAGATCAAGCGGCAGCCAACGCAACACAACTCCTTTTTCGCGCTCAAGCGCCTGCCACGGCGCAATGTTCGCATGATGATCCAGCTCGGTGACGATGATTTCGTCGCCCGCGCTCAACGTGCGACCGATCGCACGCGAAATGTGAAACAACAGCGTGGTCATGTTGCTGCCGAACGCGATTTCGTCAGCGTCGGCACCAAGAAAGTCCGCGAGTGTTTTGCGCGATTCCGTCAACATCTCGTCGGTTTCGACGGACGTCGGATACGACCAATGCGTGTTCGCGTTGTGATGCAACAGATAATCCGACATCGCCTGCGCAACCGACTTCGGAACCTGGGTGCCGCCGGGTCCGTCAAAGTACGCAACACGATTGCCGTTTTCCTTGCGCTTGAGCGCCGGAAACAGTTCGCGAATGCGCTTTGTCTTCTTTACTTCTTTCGCGGCTTCCATTGTCGCGGCCATGACCGCGACATTCGCAGCCTGCACTCCGGCGAGCGCGGCAAATACAGCTGACGTCATTGCTTCACCTTATTCGTGGTCGACGGTTCGCCAATGATGACGCCGCTCTGTTTTTCGAGGTATTGCACCGCTTCAACGTGATCAGCTTCTTCGCCCAGTTGGGCGCGCGCTTTGTTGAAGAGTTGCGATGTGAGCTGCAAAAGATCGGACGGAACGTTCAATTCGCGCGCGAGATCAGCGGCGATTCCGACGTCCTTGTCGAGAAGTGCCAGCCGAAATGTGCGCGGAAACGAGCGATTGAGTACACGTTCCGGAAAGAGATTCATGCTCGCGTTGGAACGACCGCTTGATGTGTTGATCACATCCAATGCGACATCCGAACGAACGCCCATTTTTTCGAGCGCGATGAGTCCTTCGGCAGTACCCCAAACGTGCATGGCCAGCAGTGCGTTGTTAACCGCCTTGAGTGCATCGCCCGCACCAACTGCGCCGCAGTGCACGATTTTCGCAGCAAACTTTTCGAGGACTGGCTTCACGCGGTCGAGCGTCGCTTCGTCGCCACCTACCATCACGGTGAGTTTTCCAGCGACGGCGCCCGCAACTCCGCCCGACACTGGCGCATCCAGATATCCAATACCGTGCTCGGCCAATTTTGCGGCCATGCGACGCGACGTGGCAGGATCGCCCGAAGTGCAATCAACCAGCACGGTGCCACGAGTCATCGTGGAAAGCAGTCCGTCGGCCCCATCCAACAAAGACTCGACGTCTTTGGAAACCGGGAGGCATGTGATTACAACGTCGGCGCCGCGGGCGGCATCCGCTGGTGTGACGGCCGCGCGCACATTGTGTTCCGACGCAAACGAATCCGCTCGTGCACGTGTTCGATTCCAAACGGTGAGCGAAAGATCTGTGCCCGTGAGATGACGGGCCATCGGCATCCCAATGGCGCCGAGTCCAAGAAAGGCAACGCTGGTCATGAGAGAAATTGGAGTGCGTTGGCGAGACACGCCCGTCGCAACGCGATCGATGCGTGAGTGAATCCCGTTTGAAAGATGCCACGCGTTCGCGGCTGGGTGGAGGTGTTTCGGAAAGGCTGTCACAATTGTGTGACCGCGCTTTTCTTAGCAGGAGCCGTTGCTTCTAATGCGCCGTGTCGAGGGCTAACTTGCGCGCCCCGACTGATACTTCGCTTTCGGCACGTGTGGATTCGATGACGCCCACCCGTTCAGACCACAACCGTCAATTGGCGGCGCTGCTGGCCCCGGACATTCTTGAGCTGCTCAAGGATGCCCCGGAAAGTATTGCGCCCCAGACGGAAGAAATGCATCCGGCCGACCTTGCCGACGTCGCGGAAACGCTTCCGGAAGATCAGGTCCGTGCTTTCTTGCGGGCGTTACCCAAGGCGCGAGCGGCCGAGGTTCTTGAGTATCTCGATGATGACCTGCGCACGCAGTTTCTCGAGGAGATAACTGCGGGCGAAGCGGCGACGATTGTTGCCGAGATGACGCCTGATGAGCGTGCGGATGCGCTCGATGAGCTCGACGAAGAAACCGCCGACGAGATTCTTTCGGCTCTTGAGCCGGCGGCGCAGGCGGAAACCGAGCGACTCCTGCAATACGATCCGTATACGGCCGGCGGTCTGATGACCACGGAGTTTGTATCCGTGGCTGAGTCGCTGACCGTTGAGGAAGCGCTGCGCGCAGTGCGCACCATGGCGCGCGCGGGTCGTCGTGAGGCGATGTATACCATTTACACCACCGATTCGGGTGGTGGATTGCGTGGCGTGATGTCGTTGCGTGAACTGCTGGCGGCTCCCGAGGGTGCGCGCATTTCCGACGTCGCGTGGGCCGAAGTCGCCAGTGTTGGGCCGGAGATGGCGCAGGAAGAAGTCTCGCAGATCATTTCCAACTACGACGTGGTGTCGCTGCCGGTTATCGACACTGATCGAAAGATGCTGGGTGTCGTAACCGTTGATGACATCATCGACGTTATCCAGGAAGAGCAGACCGAGGACGTGCAGAAATTCGGTGGTATGCAGGCCATCGAGTTTCCGTACATGCAGACGTCGCTGCCGGAGATGATTTCCAAGCGCGCGGGCTGGTTGATCGTGCTGTTTGTCGGCGAGCTCTTTACATCGTCTGCAATGCAGCATTTTCAGGTTTCGCTGCAAAAGGTTGATGCGCTGATCCTGTTCATTCCGCTCATCATGAGCTCCGGCGGAAATTCGGGATCACAAGCGACGTCCCTCATTTTGCGCGCGCTGGCGCTCAGCGAAATCTCGCTGCGCGATTGGTGGCGCGTGTTCATGCGCGAGTTGCCGTCGGGGCTCGCGCTGGGTTCGCTGCTGGGCATTATCGGGGTGGGACGCGTCTTTCTCTGGCAGTACATGTTCAACCATCAATGGCACCTGGCATCGCTCAGCCTGGGCTTCAACTACGGGGAGCACATCGCCCGGATCGCGATAACCGTGGGGCTGGCCGTGCTGGGGGTTGTCACCTTTGGTTCGCTGGCGGGATCGATGTTGCCGTTCCTGCTGCGCCGGCTTGGCTTTGATCCAGCCAGTGCTTCTGCGCCGTTCGTTGCCACTCTCGTGGACGTCACGGGTATCGTGATTTACTTCTCCGTGGCCGCGGTCATGCTGGGCGCCGCGCTCAACTGATTTCGGGGCGAATTCGGCTGAGAGCCGCAACCTCGCAGGGGTTACATTCGTCCTTCAATCGGGCTTTGGCAGGCGCGCGTCGCATTCACTTTCGAGGACTGGCATTTTGAAGATTCTGGTAACCGGTGCCGCCGGGTTCATTGGCTATCACGTCAGCGAGCGGCTTCTGGCCCGCGGTGATGAAGTGGTTGGCCTGGACAACGTCAACGACTACTACGATCCGACGCTGAAAGAAGCGCGACTTGCGCGCATTTCCGGCAATCCGGCATTTCGTCTGGTTCGTGCTGAGCTTGGTGATCGGGCGGCAGTTGAGCAGTTGTTTGCGACCGAGCGTTTTGACCGCGTGATTCACCTGGCGGCGCAAGCGGGTGTTCGTTACTCGCTGACCAACCCGCATACGTACGTCGACAGCAATGTCACCGGCTTCCTGCACATTCTCGAGGGCTGCCGGCACCACGGCGTGCAGCATCTGACGTATGCGTCCTCCAGCAGTGTGTACGGCGCCAATACCGCGATGCCGTTCTCGATTCACCAGAATGTTGACCATCCGGTTTCGCTCTACGCGGCCACAAAAAAGGCCAATGAGTTGATGGCACACACGTACAGCCATTTGTACAAGTTGCCAACAACGGGGCTTCGCTTTTTCACCGTGTATGGACCGTGGGGCCGTCCGGACATGGCGCTGTTTCTGTTCACGAAAGCGATTCTTGAAGGGCGTCCGATCGACGTGTTCAATCACGGGAAGATGCGCAGGGATTTCACCTACATCGACGACATCGTTGAGGGCGTGATTCGGACCAGCGACAAAGTTGCGTCGTCCAATGCAGACTGGGATTCAGACAAACCCGATCCGGGCACGAGCCGTGCGCCGTATCGCATTTACAACATCGGCAACAACAATCCGGTGGAGCTGATGCATCTCATCAGCACGCTCGAAAATGCGCTCGGCCAGAAGGCTACCAAGAACATGATGGACATCCAGCCGGGTGATGTGCCGGCCACGTATGCGGATGTTGATGACCTCGCGCGGGATGTTGGGTTTGCCCCCAAGACGCCTATTGAAACCGGTGTGGCGAATTTCGTGAACTGGTATCGCGAGTACTTCCACATCGGCGATTGATGCCGCGCTGGCAGCCGTAGAGCCTGCCGCCGGTTTTCATGGGGAATATTCGCGATTCTTGTGTGGTCCCAGTCACAACACGTGAACCTCATCGGATAATCCGCGGGTACAGCGTTGAACGACTGGTTCTGGCGCTCCTTTTGCTAGTTGGAAGTACGCCACGCGTCGTAGTGGGTTGCCCGTTGGCCGGGGCATTCGCGCGAGAGTCAGAGTCATCATCAAAAACCGCGCTCCCTGCGCTACTTTAACCTCGGTGGAGGGTGGCATTCCCCGAGGCTGGGAAACAAGTTGGCTGGAGGTAAGCCTGAACTTTCCGACATTACGAACCCGATTGGAGTCAGCTCGCCGATGATCACGACCCCGAACCACATGCCATCGCCTGGAAACGGGGTGGGTGTCATTCGCCGTCGAACACTTCGGAATCGCCACATGCTGGTTCTCGATGTGGTGACCCTGCTTCTGTCGTGCGTCATTGCATACGTCATTCGGTTTGAAGGTTTTGAGCAGTGGGTGAATTCACCCCAGCGCGGCGTGTTTGTGTGGTTCCTCACACTGTCCGTGCCGATGCGAATTGCACTGTTCTGGTTCCTCGGCCTGTATCGTCGTTATTGGTCGCTGGCGAGCGTCGCAGAACTTGAGCGCGTTCTGGCCGCCGGTGTGGCCGCTGGCGCTTGCTCATTTCTCATCGGCATTGTGACGCTCACGGTGTTTCGCTTTACGAGCGAACGCATGCCGTTGTCGGTGTTTACGATTGATGCGCTGCTGGTGTGTGCCGGAATTACGGCGCCGCGGATTGCAGCGCGCTTCACGCGACGTCGCCGCGAACAACGCAACTTGCAGCGCGAATTACCGAGCGCGCTGATTGTTGGTGCCGGTGCGGCCGGACAGATGGCCGCGCGCGAATTACGTGCGCATCCGCAAGCGGAGTTCATGCCCGTTGGATTTCTGGATGATGATCGCGCCAAGCGCTGGTTGCTGGTTGCTGATCTCCCGGTTGTCGGCACGATTGAGGAACTCGCGGCCGCAGCCAAGGCGCTTGGTGTTCAGCACATCATCATCGCAATGCCGTCGGCGCCTGGAACACAAATACGTCGCATCATGAAGCTGGCGCTTGATGCCGGCCTGCAAGCGCGCACCGTACCGAGTTTGTTTGAAATCATGGGATCCGCCGAAGTGACGGCGAAGGTGCGTGAAATTCGCATCGAAGATCTGTTGCAGCGCGAACCGATCAAGATTGACAGTCATCGTGTCCGCACGTTGACCGAAGGACAAGCGGTGCTCGTGACGGGCGCCGGCGGGTCGATTGGATCTGAGCTTTGCCGTCAGCTTGCCAAACTTCGTCCGAAACAGTTGGTGCTGGTCGGTCGGGGCGAGAATTCAATTTTCGAAATTCAGCAGGAACTGCGCGCGAGGAATCCGTGGCTCGAAACGGTGCCGGTAATTGTCGATGTGCGCGATCGCGAAACGATGTCCGATGTGATGAAGCGTTACGCACCGTCGGTGGTGTTTCATGCGGCGGCGCACAAACACGTGCCGTTGATGGAAACGAACGTGCTCGAAGCGCTGCGCAACAATGTGTTGGGCACGCAGAGCGTAGTTGATGCCGCACTGGGCGCGGGTGTTGAACACCTCGTTTTGATATCGACGGACAAAGCAGTTCGACCAACGAGCGTTATGGGCGCATCAAAACGTATCGCCGAACAGATTGTGCAGATTGCAGCTCGCGAAAGCGGGCACGCGTATGTGTCGGTCCGCTTCGGCAACGTGTTGGGCAGTCGCGGTTCGGTGGTTCCGACGTTCTTGCGCCAGATTCGAAGTGGTGGCCCGGTGTTCATCACGCATCCCGAGATGCGTCGTTATTTCATGACCATTCCGGAATCAGTGCAGTTGGTGTTGCAGGCCTTTGCACTGGGCAAAAATGGCGAGGTGTTCTGTCTCGACATGGGCGAGCCGGTGACGATTCTTTCGCTCGCACGCGATCTGATTCAGCTGTCGGGATTGGAGCCGTATACCGACATTGATATTCAGTTCACGGGCGCACGTCCCGGAGAAAAGTTGTATGAAGAGATGTTCTTTGGCTCTGAACAGGCAGTGCCAACTGAACACCCCAAAGTGCTGTGCGCGCGTAAGGCACAGTTGCACGCAAACGCCGCCGCAGGAATTGCAGCGTTGCATCGCAGTCTTGAGCGCGGCGGTGGCGTTGACGAAGCAACGTTGCGCGCGGCGATTCGTTCGCTGGTCGAAGACTTTGGTACCGACGACGCACCGGCCCTGTCGACTGAAGAGTTGAACGGTAATGGCCATTCGGATGCGAGCCGTTCCGAAGTGACTTCCCCCACTTGGTCAACGCGCATTCCCGTTGACGCCGGACTTTCATGAAGGGACTCCTGCTGACGTTGACGAAAAGGATTGAGAAGTCGCGCCGGAGTTCGAACGTACTGAAGAGTTTTGTCGCTGCGTGCCTGCTGGGTTGTCCGGCGATGTTATCTGCACAAACCACCGGCGGCGTTCGGCCAACGCCAGAACAAGCGGCGGCGCTTCTGCAGTCGCGTCCCGAATTGGTGCAGCAGTTGCGCGAGCGCATGCAGTCCAGCGGCATGACGCCGACGCAGATTCGCGCGCGGCTCAAGGCGGAAGGTTATCCGGAGAATCTGCTGGATGATTACATGTCCGGTTCAAGCTCGAACGGTGTTGCAGCGCCAACAAAAGAAGTTTTCCGCGCCATTCGCGCGCTGGGCATCACCGATTCGGCAGATGTTGACGACCTCGAACAGTTGGCCGAAGATCGCGCGAACCGGCGGCAGAGTGATGCGAAGAAGACCGACAGTTTGACGAAGCGCGATACGACACTGTCTGAAGAGAGCGCTGAAATTTTCGGGCTTGCGCTGTTTCGGAATTCGAGCAGTCGCTTTCAACCGAACATGGACGGACCGGTCGATGCCGGATATCGGCTCGGACCCGGCGACAAGATTGTTCTGATTCTCACGGGTGATGTTGAACGCTCGGACGAACTGGATGTTACGCGCGAAGGATTTGTCGTAATTCCGGATGTTGGTCAGATCAACGTTTCGAATCTCACGCTCGCGCAACTTGAAGACGTGTTGTACACGCGACTGGGACGTGTTTACAGCGGCGTGCGACGCGGATCGGGCGCAACGGCGCATTTCTCTGTTAGCGTTTCGAAGTTGCGCTCCAATCAGATCTTTGTGATTGGCGATGTGGTATCGCCTGCATCGTATCGGATTTCGAGTGCTGCTACCGCACTCACGGCGTTGTACGCGGCTGGCGGTCCGAATGATCAGGGTTCGCTGCGTCGCATAGAGATTCGTCGTAATGGCACGGTCGTCGGCACGCTTGATCTGTACAATTATCTGCTGCGCGGTGACGCGTCGCAGGACATTCGTCTGCAGCAAGGTGACGTTGTCTTCGTGCCCGTACACGGGCCGCGCGTACGAGTTGATGGACAAGTCACTCGGCAAGCAACTTACGAATTGAAGCCTGGCGAAACGCTGGCGGACGCACTGGCAGATGCCGGTGGATTGTCCGCGACGGCGGGGGGTAGTCGCGTGCTGATCGATCGCATCGTGGCGCGCGGTTCGCGCATAGGTCAGGGTGCAGATCGCGCACAGGTTGATGTTCCATTGGGGAACGACGGCACGGCGCCGGCATTTGCGATGGCAGACGGTGATGTCGTGCGCGTGCCCGCAATTGCTGATCGTGTGCGCAATCGTATTGCGGTTGCGGGCAATGTGTACACGCCTGGGCCACAAGGATTTTCCAGCGGACTTACACTGGAAGCAGCGTTACGTCGCGCTGGTGGTGTGAAGCCAGATGCGTATTTGGGGCGCGTGCTGATTTCACGTTTGCGTCCAGACTCAACGCGCGTGCAATTGCGCGCGATGTTGCGTGACTCCACTGGCGCGACCATCGATCCGTTCGTGCTGGCCGAAGACGATGAGATCACCGTATTCAGCAAGACGGATTTCCGACCGAAGCAGCGCGTGGTGATTGGTGGTGCAGTGCGCAAAGGCGGCGAATATGCGTGGCGTGAAGGACTCACACTGCGCGACTTGATTCTGCAAGCAGATGGTCTGGACGAGAGCGCGTTTCTGGGTGCCGCAGAAGTGGCGCGGCTTCCCGTGAATCATGACGGACACACTACCGCGCTTACTGTTCGCGTTCCGTTGGACTCGAGCTATCTCTTTGCACAAAATGCGGTAATCGCAAACGGATCTCCCGACTACGTGCTGCAACCGTACGACAACGTGTTGATTCTGCGCGAACCGGGTTGGCGTTTGCCGTCGTACATGATGCTGACTGGAGAGGTGCGTTTTCCGGGGCGCTACACGTTGATTGATCGTGGCGAGCGCATTTCGGATCTCATCGCACGCGCAGGTGGCGTAACGCCATTGGCCGATCAGGATGCGGCGTACTTCACGCGTCGTCTGTCGACAAACACGAATCGCGCGCGACTGGATTCGGCGACTGCGAGGTCCGATTCACTCCGCCTTGGCGACAATGCGGCGCGCATTCGCGTTGGTGTGGATCTCGCGTACGCGCTTCGCCGGAAGGGCGGCAACGATGATCTCGTGCTTGAGAACGCAGATTCTTTGGACGTGCCTTCGCGCCGACAGACGGTTGAAGTTCGCGGCGAAGTGAATGCCCCGACAGCGTTGGCGCATGCATCAGGCAAGAGTCTGGGCTTTTATGTTGGTGCGGCCGGCGGCCCAAGCGCGAAGGGCAATGCGCGACGCGCCTACGTGGTGCAACCCAATGGCAAGGTGGAAAGTCGTCACCACATCCTGGGCTTCATCACGATTGATCCGACGCCGCGCGCGGGTGCGACCGTTGTTGTGCCTGCGGAAGATCCCAATCGACCGCGGGGCAATGTGGCTGGCGCCGTCGGATTGGTTGCGCAGTTGCTGGTCTCAGTCGCGGCGATCCTGGCGGTTGCGAAGTAGGAAAGTTCTTCCGGACATCAATCGGGCAGAGTCGTTGTTTTGTCCGATCAATGGGGTCAGAGTCGCCGAAAAATGGTACGGGCGTTGGCGACTCTCCTTGGCGGCGTCATTCGGAACGACCTCGAATTTCGTATCATTTTTCTGCGACTCTGACCCCGTTGATCCGCAACAGTCGTATCGTTTTTCGGCGACTCTGACCCCATTGATCGGCGACCCCGTTGGTCAGTCGGGCAGTCCGGCCTTGAATCGCAGTGCCGCCGCCAGCAGCGGGATGTACGCCAGCGCCATCGCCACCGCACCGTGAAGGGTGCCGCGCGCGGCCAGCAGCGCCCAAGGAAGCAACCAACACACATTGATCACGCCAACGGTGACGGTCACGCGCATATGGCCGTAACGCTGCGCCGCATGCTGGTACGCGTGCGACCGATGCGCATGATAGAATTTTTCCCGCCTGGCAATTCGACGAAATAGCGTAGTGGTGGCATCAACGACAAAAACACCGGCGAGAATTGCGCACGACCACATCAGGTTGGGTTGTACGCGACCTGCAATCAACGAGAGCGCGCCCAACAACACGCCAAGAAATCCGCTGCCCGCGTCGCCCATGAAAATTTTTGCGGGCGGCCAATTCCATCGCAAAAATCCCAGGGACGCTGCCGCAAGTACCGCAGCGACCGCTACAGCACTATCCCGGCGCAGCAGCGCAGCTCCCACGGTCAACGCGTCGGCGAGCGGATCAACGACAGTCGCGGCGAAAAGCACGCACAGCGCCGTGCCTGCACAAATCGAGATGGCCTCCAGACTCGCAATGCCGTCGATGCCATCCATGAAGTTGGTGAGATTGAGCATCCACACCAGATAGAGAACGGCAAGCACAGCGCCAACCCACGCGAATGCGGTGAGCGCAGGAATTGCTTGTAGCACCGGCCCGTATCCGACGTAAACCACAATTGACGCCGCGGCCGCAAACTGTACCAACAATCGCACCAGCAATGGCACCTGCGCGCGGTCATCCGCGTAACCGATTCCTGCCGCCAGAATTCCTGCCGTGATCAACCCCTTAACGGTTTGCCATTCGGCGACGTGCAACGCGCCCAGGATCGGAAGTGCAACCAGCACGGCGATCACAATCGCCACACCACCTCCGCGCGGCGTAGGCGTGACATGCGAACTTCGTTCGTTTGGAACGTCGAGCAGCCCGTCTTTGAGTGCGTAGCGACGAAACCAACCCGTCAGCGATATCGAGATGATGAACGCCAACGCCGCAGTCAATGCGGTTAGCAAATTCATGAACCGGCCACGGTACGTCGCAACGCCTCATCAACAGTGACGGGTGGCGTCCACTGCAGCAGTGTGCGCGCCTTGGAAATGTCCACGCAAAGCGTACCCATCAAACGATCGGCAATCGCGCCCTTGCCCACAACTTTGAGAGCCGCCTCAAGCAGCGACGCCGGCACCGAAATCAACTTCGACGGTTTGTTCATGGCGCGCGCGATTGCCTGCAACAACTCTGTCGTGGACAGGTCGTGCCCATCGCTGACAAGAAACGTTTGATTTGCGGCCGCCGGATTTGTCACGCAGACCAGTAAAAAATTTGCGAGGTTATCAACCGAAACAAAACTGCGCTTGTTGTTGATTGCGCCAAACGGCAGCGGAACCCGACGTTCGACCAGATTCATCAGCGAGCGAAAATTCGCCTTTACACCGGACCCGTACACAAGCGGCGGACGCACAATCACAACTTCAAGCCCCGAGCTGCGCGCGAGATCCTGTAGCGCGAGTTCCGCTTCCAGTTTGGTGGTGCCGTACGGATCCGTCGGTGCTGGTTTGTCGGATTCCGAAAAACAACCCGACTCGCCGTTCACTTTGACTGAACTCACGTAGACAAATCGTTTCACACCGGCGTCAATCGCCTGCCGCGCCAACTGCAGCGTGCCTTGCACGTTCACGCGACGAAACTCTGCAAGCGGATTGTCTGCTTGCTCTTTCATCACGTGCACGCGCGCCGCCAGATGCACAACGGTTCGAACTCCGATCAACGCATGCGCCCAATCGGTTTCCGCGGAAAGATCGCCGATGAGCACGTGCGTCAGTTCGCCAGTGGTCGGTTCGTCAGGTACCTCGCCGTCAAACGTTGAATAGATGCTCGAGTTTTCGCGATCGGCTTTCATTTTGCGCACGGCCGCAATCACTTCAAAGTCGGCACTCCGTGTAAGCTCGCGAACTACTGCGCGTCCAACAAAACCATTGGCGCCACTCACCAACACGCGATGTGCTGGCGCGTCACTCACGTCTTGACGGAACGCAGCAATCTCCACGGCCGGCGCAAGTCACGCAGCGTTGCACTTCCTAGCCGACTGAACTCCTCCTGCTCGGCCGAACGCGAACCCGGCTTGCTGGAGAATCCTTCGAGCGCGAGGGCAATCATCACGCCAATCAGAAAGCCTGCGATCACGGAGGCGACGCCTTTGGTTGCGATACCTCTTGTATCGGGCCGAGCGGCGGGTTCGGGGCGTTCGACAACTGTGATTACCGGCGTGTCACGCACTTCA
>JBDTTO010000021.1:0-13498 GCA_039930585.1 Gemmatimonadaceae bacterium | reverse complement strand
CACATAACCCGACTCACCAAAATTGGTGACACTGATGCGTCCGGCAGGAGCAACCAATTCCTGCAATCGGCGCGAGGTTTCACCAGAAATATTGTGTTCGCCGCGCTGCGAATCGCCCCACATGGTGCTGCCACCGAACATGAAAACCGTTGCAACCGGCGCAGTCGCGCTCAATGGTTGCGGCACGACACGATGTCCGACCGAATCAATTTCGATGTAGCGTCCCTTGTATCCCGGCTTCCGTCCGAATTGCACGTAGGGAATCCAGCGTTGCGGTCGCGTTTCGTCGTATTCGCGACTGAAATCGGCGTACCACGATTCGGCTGCGGGGTCGCCCACAATTCCGCTGGCGGTTCTCGTTGCGGCTGCCGGATTATTCATCGCGCCTTTGACACGAAAGCAGGTTTCGATCAGCAGCAGCAGCACAAGCCACACCCCGATGATTAACCATCCGGTGCGCAGTGCTCCCAGAGTTTTTGTTGCGAGATTCCGGAGTGCCATTGCGGAGGATCAGCGGTTCGAGGTGGAAGGACGAGCGGAAAATACGGAGTCGAGCAAACTTACCGGGCGACTGGCGTCTTTTGCTTGCGGGCGAGCGTTTCCGAAAGATGCTGCGACAGCGCTGGTGCCAGAGTTGTCGCAAAACCGACGGACAGGTGATTGGTATCGCGGTAACGAACCATTCCGTTGGCGACGGCCGGGCACCACTGATCATCGCACATCAGTTGATTCAAACTCAGATACTCGGCGCCAGCAACCTGACTGACGGCGGAGCGTTCGGCGCCTGAAATCATGCTGTCAATGGCAGCGCCGGTTTTCGCGCGACAGTCGTTGGGTGAGTCCATGTGCCGGATCACGCACGAAGGTGCGTCGAAAGGCATGCGTGGCGTGTCCTGCAAAACCACAACAGCAGCGTTCGAAGCACGTAACGCATTCAGTGCGGTTGACATGCCTTCTCCCCACGCACGCGTCGCCTCGGCAGATCCGTCGCTCCGAATCGTTTTTCCGTTCACGATGATGTTGTAGACGCGGACATTGGCGGCCACAACCAAGGTCGGATGAAGACTTGTGATGCGCTGAAACGCGTTCTGTCGCCACGTTTCGCATTCGGTGTAGTGGCGGGCCAACTTGCCGTTCACGACGGGCACCATCGCAACTGGACACGCCGTTTTCGTGAACACGTGCAGCGTCCAACCGCGTGAAGCCGCGATGCTGTTCATCGCGGGAAACCACTGCGCTGCGTGCGAATCGCCAAAGAGTACAACCACTGTGTCGTTTGTGCCTGAACCGCTCCGGCATTCGTGCACCGTAACATCAAGCAATTCGATGAGGCAGCCGTTGTTGTGTACTTCCGGCAGCTTCTCCGCATCAACCACTGCGGCGTAGCGCGGGCTCGCGAGCACGTTACGCGCGTAAAGGCTCGCACCGCCCGCTCCGGCGAGCGTGATAACGGCGAGAGCGATTGCCCCCCACACCACACGTTTGGGAACGCGCTGCAGCGTTGTCGAAAACCGAATCGGCGATTCGACCAACTGATAGGTGATTGCCGCAGGGATGAGTGACAGAAAGGCGGCTGCGATGCGCAGTGTCAACGACGGGTTGTCCACTCGTTCGCGCAAATACACAAGCACGGGCCAGTGCCACAGATACCACGAGTACGACAAACGTCCCAACAAGCGAAGGGGCGCGGACGCGAGCAGACGTCCTACAAGCGCGGTATTTGACGTGCTGCCCGCATAAATGAGGAGCGCTGTTCCAGCTACGGGAACGAAGTTGGTCCAACCAAGTGGCTGGGCATCATTCACCAACACCGCCGAAAGCAGCAACAACACGAGTCCGACCAGCGACATCCCTTCGATGGCGACGGTGCTTTTTATTGCAGTGCCTTCCACCAGCAGCACGACCAATGCGCCAATGCCAAATTCCCAAACGCGTGTTGGAAGAAGATAGAACCCGATGGTCGGGTAATGGCGCGCAAACCACAGACACAGTCCAAACGACAACGCGCTTGCAATTGCCATCAATATCGCGAAGCGCTGATTGAAGCGGCCGGTGTCGCTTTTTTTCCAGATGATGCCCAGCAGCACCACGAGCGGTGCGAAGAACAGATAGAATTGTTCTTCGACCGACAACGACCACGTATGCAGCAATGGGTCGCGAAGCGCGCTGTTGCTGAAATAATCTGTATTGCGCACAGCGAACAGAATATTCGATCCGTAAACTGCAAACGCGCGTGCCGTATTCGCGTAGGTGATTTGATCGAACGGTGTAAGCAACAGTGCATTGCCGATCAGCACTGCAACCATCAAAAACGCGGCCGCCGGCAACAACCGACGCGCTCGGCGCGCCCAGAAATTTGTCAGTGAAACTCTGCCGGTGTTCCGGAGCTCTTGCAACAACAATCCGGTAATCAGAAATCCCGACAGGACAAAGAACACGTCCACGCCCAGAAATCCGCCGGAAACGCGTTTCCACCCGGCGTGATACAAA
The DNA here is from genome assembly GCA_039930585.1 of Gemmatimonadaceae bacterium. GTDB lineage: Bacteria > Gemmatimonadota > Gemmatimonadetes > Gemmatimonadales > Gemmatimonadaceae > Gemmatimonas. The sequence continues at coordinate 11,008 of JBDTTO010000021.1, read as the reverse complement.
ACGACGAACAGAATTGCGATTGCGCGCAGGCCTTCGATGTCGGGCCTGAAGCGCAAGTGCGACGGCGACTGCGAACTTGTTGACACTACGGACGTGGTTTCAGAATTGCGTTATCACCGGCTGCGACGCCCAAAGTTTGCAAATGCGCTGACAAAGTTCGCGCGATCCATTGGTGGCCGAGGTTGGAATACAGGCCCGTGTTGGGCACGAAACCTCCGACCGGAGCGGTTATGAAAACGAGATCGGCGGAATCGGCGCGCAAGGCGCGATACTCCGGCGTCAGATCAACAAACTTTATTCCGTTTTTGCTGGAGAGCGCGCTCAGCTTTTCGCGACGCTTGTCGAACTCACCGGGGCGGCGATCGCGAGGAATCGGCAGGTAGGCAATGACCAAGGTCGTGCTGTCCTTTCGTACGGCCGCAACGCGTTCGAAAATCTTCTCATACAGCGGCCAGCTACTCTCTATTTTCGCTGCGATTGGACGGTCGCGATCGAAACGACCGCGCGTGCGCAGTAGTTGCACGACACGCAGTCCTTCCAGTTCGCGCTTTGCGTTGACGCTGCGCAGTTTTGAAGTTGACGGCATTGCAACTGGCGTGTTTCTCAACTCAAGCTTGTCGCCCTTGAGTTCGAAATACGGCTTGCCGCGACCGTTCAGTGATTCAGCAGTCGCGCGTTCCAGCTCACCATCGGTTACAGCAAGGATGTGAACCGCCGGCGCCAGCCCTGCACCACCTCGTTGAAACCACAACGCGGACTGATCGAGACCATAGTCAGTCTGTCCCATGTTGAACGCACGATAGTTGGGCAGGTATTGCGGTAACTGCGAACACCACGTGTGCGCATCATCAACACCCAATCCAAACGTGTACGAATCGCCACTGCACACCAACGCTCTACGCGCTGGTGATGATGAGTCAGCGAGTTGCGGCGTAATGCGCCGACCTGACGAATCGATAGTGAGGCCTACGCCTTTGCCGTATTCATCGGCATTGGCATACGCTGCTTTGCCGGTCCACCCAAGCAACGTGTCCGGGGCGTAGTGATCGCGCACAGCGGCCGCGGCGGGTTCTGCGCTTCGATAGTCGCGCTCAAACAGAAGCAGGCTGGCACCACCTTCAAGCGATGCCAGCGTGACCGCCACGATCAAAACGGTGAGCACGGTGCCGATCAATAAACGTTTCAAGGTGTTCATGGCTTGGCACCCGGCGCCGTGCCAATCAGTGCGCTGACAACGGGTGGCATCGTTCGAACGTGTTCGGCAATTCGTTCGGCCGCCCATTCATGTCCACGTGCCGTGAAGTGACCGCTTGAACCATTCACAGGTACTCCGTTCGCTGTGATAAACATCCAGCGCAGCGAATCCGGCGCAACCTTGCGCAAATCGGTTGTGAGATCGACCAGCGGGATACCACTTTGCTGGCTGAAATTTGCGAGTCGCTCTCGACGCGAATCGTATGCACCCTTCTCGTAATCAAGCATGGTCGGCAAATAAACAAGCACCAACTGGCTGTGTCGTTCCTGATTCAGTTTTTGCAAATCAGTGAACACCGCCGCCGCAACGTCCCACACTTGCGCGTCAACGCGCGCCATCTTGGCCGAATCACTGACACCAACACGTCGCTGCACCAATTGCATGAGGCGCGAACGCCCAAGCACCGATTGCACTTGCACATCCTGCGACGAACCGGTCCACGCCGGAACCGGCACGTTGTGCGCAACAATTTTTCCCGATTCGAGTTTGAGAATCGGCTTCGCGTAACCGAAGAACTCCGTCAGCGCCATGCGTTCAAAATCATTCCAGATGAACGCGAACAAATGCACCTGATGCGGATAGCGCACCGCGTCGCGACGGTACCACAAATATGCCTGGTCGATGCCGTAGCCACGCTGAGACATGTTCAGCGAACGTACGCCCGGAAATTGTTTCTCGAAGTACGAACAAAACGTTTCGTTGTCCGCAACGCCGGAACCAAATGTGAATGAGTCGCCGGAGCAAATGACCCTTCGTTCTCCCGGAGCGAGTGTCGCGTTATCGCCCGAGTGAATACGCATGCCCTCGGCGTTGGTGGTCAGGACGAGATTGGGACCATAGTTGTTCGCGTTATGAAGGTTGGGCAGCCCGACCCAACCCAATAACGAATCGTATTGCGCCTGACGAAAATTCTCGGCTGGCTGAATTGATCGAAGATCGCGCGCCATCAGTGCAAAGCTGCTTGCACCTTCGACGGTGAGCCCGGCGACGACGAGTGCGAGCAACACACCGATGATGCGCAGCGCGCGCGACTTACCTGCAGCCATGTGAGACCAGATTGAAATGAACCTTCACGCGAATTGCCGTCTTCATGACACGCGGCGCGAAGGATTGAAGTATCCCCGATCGCCCTTTTTGTAAGGCACATCGCCGTTGTACGAACCAGGCGATTCCACGTAACGGAGCGCCTTTGTGCTGCCAATCTCGGAAGAAAAGTATCCCAGCAGCGTAAGGTTCTTCATCAGGGTGAAGTAGTGCGGCCCGTCGCCGGCCTTCCGGTTTTTTGTGTGTGCTTTCTGCTCAGCATCAAGTTCGTTCAGCAACGCGGTGCGATCGCTCGCGCTGACTTGCACGAACGGTTTACCAAAACGCTTCTGCGCAACCTTGTCGACCGAGGCGATTCCGTTTCTGAAAAGCGCATAGGACGCATCGTCGTAACAATCGCGCACGACATCGGCCATGAAACGTCCAACGGCGGCGGCCTTCGCGCCCGGCGTGGTGGTTGTCGGAATAATTGTGTCGGCTATCTCATCGAGCGTGGCAATTTCTTCTGGTGAGAAAGAAACAGCGCGTCCCGGAGCCGGTCGCGAACATCCCGACAAAAAGAACTCGGCACCAATGAGCACCGTTCCCGTTACCGTCATCATGCGCTGAAGCGCGTCGCGTCGATTCATGCTCACAGGTTCCTGCGCTTGAGCTCATCCACCGCAAACGAAACCGCGCGCGCCGTGAGCGCCATGTACGTCAACGACGGATTTACACAGCCCGATGAAGCCATGCTCGCACCATCGGTAACAAAAACGTTTGTGGCGTCCCACACCTGGTTGTGACTGTTCAACACCGACGTTTTAGGGTCGCGACCCATGCGCGCCGTTCCCATTTCGTGAATGCCTTCGCCAAACGTGTAGTTGGGATTGTTCGGTCTCACGTTTTTCATGCCGGCAACTTCGAGCATCTCGACCGCGTCGCTAATCATTTCGCGACGCATGGCAGCTTCGTTCTCGCGCAACTGACAGTCGAACGCAAGAGTTGGAAGTCCCCATTTATCCTTTTTCGTCTTGTCGAGATAAATGCGATTGTCGTGGTGCGGCAGCGTTTCGCCAAACGCGCTGAGACCGATATTCCACGCACCTGGCTCGGACAATTGCTCTTTTAGCGGCGCACCAATCGCGACTTCGGCAATGTCCTGATTCCAGTCCAACCGACTGGCGCTTCCCTGATAAGCAAAGCCGCGCAGATACGGACGTTTTTCTGTACCAAGATTTCGAAACCTTGGCACATAGAATCCGCACGGGCGCCGACCGTAGTAGTACTTGTCGTCGAAACCTTCCGGCTGCCCGGTTGCACCGATTTTCGAATGGTGATCAAGCACGTTGTGCCCGAGTTCACCGCTGCTGCTGCCAAGTCCATCAGGCCACACGTCAGTCGCGGAATTCATCAGCAACCACGTCGAGTTGAACGTTGACGCACAAACAAAAACGACGTTCGCTTCAAACTCGTACGTTTGATTTGTTTCGACATCGAGTACTTCCACACCGCGCGCACGCTTCGTGTTTTTATCGAACAGAATCTGGCGCACGATGGACATCGGACGCAGCGTCAAATTTCCGGTTTTCGCCGCAGCGGGCAGCGTCGACGACTGCGTACTGAAATACGCGCCGTACGGACAGCCGAGCCAGCATTTGTCGCGATATTGGCAAGGACCGCGGCCGTCTTTTGCCGCCGTGAGGTTTGCAACGCGCGAATTGATGATACGTCGTTCGCTGTTGTAATGGCGCTTGATGCGATCAGCGACGGTTTTCTCAACGATATTGAGATCGATCGGAGGCAGGAAGTTTCCGTCTGGCAATTGCGCCAATCCTTCCTTTGCTCCGCTCACGCCAATAAAACTTTCGACGCGGTCGTACCACGGAGACACATCGGCATAACGCAACGGCCAGTCAATTGCGGTGCCATCAACGCTGTTGGCTTCGAAGTCGAGATCACTCCAACGGTAGCAGTGACGGCCCCAAGTCAGCGATCGTCCACCGACCTGATAACCGCGAAGCCAGTCAAACGGCTTCACTTCTGTGTACGGAGATTCTTTCTCGTTTGCCCAGAAGTTGGCGTTCGCTTCGAGCAGCAGTCGTGCGCGACGCACCACCGGATAGGTTTCCGCAACGTCAGTGGGCAGCAAGCTGCGGTGCGGCAACTCCCAAGGGGCTCGCGTGGCGTTGACGTAATCCGTAATATGCTCGACGTTCCGCCCTCGTTCGAGCATGAGCGTTTTCAATCCGCGTTCGCACAACTCCTTCGCGGCCCACCCTCCCGTAATTCCGGAGCCCACGACAATTGCGTCATATCTCGGAAGTGACATCTAAGACGATGGGCGAAGGCGGAGGGAAGAAGTTCGAGTGCAACCAATGCACTGGAGAGCTTAGGACTGATGCGAGCGCCAGACAAGGCAGAGTTCCGTTAATGAAACGTGGCGTTTCCAACAGGACGCGCGCCGCTACCCGGTGGTTACTGCCAGCAGTCGTACTTCTGCTCGCTTCGTGCGCCGGCTCCGACACAGCACAGGACCACGCAAAGCGCGGCCTGGAATTCAAGACGAAAGAGCAATATCCCGAGGCGCTCGAAGAATTCAACAAAGCGCTCGCGAAGTCGCCCGAAGAGGCCGAGATCCTGAACTCCCGCGCCCTCATCTACGCGATCACACACCAATTTGATCTCGCGCTCAAGGACTTTGACCACGCAATAACGATGAACCCGAACTATGCGTTGGCCATCAAGAATCGTGGTCGCGTGCACTTTTACGTCGGAAATTATCGTGAAGCCGCCGATGATATGCGGAAAGGCGGTGCGGTGGATCCCAAAAATCTGTACGTCGGAATCTGGCAGTATCTCGCGCAACAACGGCTGGGCGAAGACGGAATGAGCGAACTCGCAGCCGGCATGCAACGCGCCGATTCAACCGCGTGGCCAATGCCAATCGCAAAATTCATTAACGGAACGTTCACGGAAGCGCAGCTCGATTCGGCCGCCTTATTATCGAACACCACAGCACCGCAGCCCAATCTCTGCCACGCTTTTTATCCCGCCGAACACGCACTGGTAAAACACGATACGGCGCTGGCCCGCACCCGATACGACGCAGTGGAAAAACACTGCGTGAAAACCTCAACCGAATATCTCGCCACAGTTGAACAGCTGTCGCGACTCGGCGGAGGCGCCGGTACCGTTGCCAAGTAAGCGATCGTTGCAAAGCCATTTCTCCGACTGACGGAACGTCATTAATGAATCCGCGCGTTTCCGTCATCATGCCGGTGTTCAACGGCGAACGATTTATTGCAGAAGCCGTGCAGAGTGTGCTGAGCAACAGCTTCACCGACCTTGAACTGCTGCTGATCGACGACGGCTCAACCGATCGTTCGCTGGAGGTCGCGCAAAGTGCCAGCAAGAACGATTCGCGACTTCGTATTGTCAGAGCCGAACACGGCGGTGTTGGTGCCGCACGCAATCGCGGACTTGCCGAGGCCCGTGGTGAATTTATTGCCAATCTCGATTCCGATGATGCGATGTTCGCCAATCGATTGGCGCGACAAGTCGCGTTTCTCGACGCAAATCCAGCTTACCTCGCGGTTGGTTCGCGCACGATTGTTGTCGATGCGAAAGGCCAGCCGCAACGTGTCGGCATCCAGGAGTTTACGCACGAGGAAATTGATCGCGCGCACATTGAGGGTCGTGCCGGCGCGATTCTGAATCCCACCGCCATGTTCAGGCGACAGGCTGTAGTTGATGTTGGCGGATATCGCTCCGATCTCAATGCGACCGGCGAAGATTTTGACCTGTGGTTGCGCCTGGCCGAAGTTGGCCGGTTGGCCAATCTCCGGGACGTGTTGATGCGTTATCGCATGCACGACGCCAACGTGAGTCGGATCGACAAAGACCAGCGGATCGCCATTCGCCTGGAAACACTTCGGCGTGCGTTTGCGAGGCGTGGCATCACTGACCGCACTCCGCAGATTCTTGAAAGAGTGCGGCTTAGCGCGGGCGAACGTTGGCGAAATGCTGCGTTGCTTGCGTACTACTCAGGGCAGCGCCGAGCCGCGTTGGTGCGCGCGTTGGGTGCCGCGGCTCATCTTCCGTCAATTGGCGAGACCGGACGCGTTATCTCATTGATTGTCGGAACGGCGCCGCCGCGTTGGTAATGAATTGACGCGTTCGGTGCGGAGATAATGCCGCGAACGTGCGAGTGCTTAAGCTTCGCCGTTTAACGAATGCATTTCTGCATTCAACTGCCAGTGCCCGCGAAATTTTTCTGATTCGGCAACACGAATCATCATCGCCTTTGCTGCGGCAACATCCTTGCGAGCGACGGTGTCTTCGCTGGCAATTTCCAGCGCATAACTGCCGGGCGCCACGTTGCATTGCAACTCCAGCCGAATATCGAATCGGCCAGGTGTGGTTAGTGGATATTGCAGGCGCCGGCTTCCGGTATAAAACATGATGAGCCCGTTTCGCAGCGAGCGAAAACGAATCTGCAGAGGTTCAACGTTGTCGGGCACCGGCGCGAGGACCTCGCCCTTCACCCTGATGTGAATTCTGCCGCCCGATTGAACATCGTCGGTGTCCTGCAGCAATTCAGTGGAATCAAAACGAATCAGGCCCGCATCCTGCGAGGTGCGTTCGATCTCGCCCTGCTTCACGTACGCCGTAATTACTTCGCCAGCAGTACCGCGCGTGACAACTTCACCCTTCTTCAAAAACAACGCATGCGTGCACAACTCAGCAATACGTTCCAGTTGATGTGAAACCATCACCACCGGAATGCCGCTCTTCGCAAGTTCACGAATACGACCATACGCGCGCTCCTGAAACGAGAGATCGCCTACTGCGAGCACTTCATCGATGATGAGCACATCTGGTTCGAGGTGCGCGGCAATTGAAAAACCAAGGCGCGCGTTCATGCCACTCGAATACCGTTTGACCGGTGTTTCGATGAAATCAGCAATGCCCGAAAACTCCACGATTTCGTCAAACTTGCGCTGAATTTCCTTCGTGCGCATACCCATGATCGCGCCCTGCAGAAACACGTTTTCGCGACCCGTCAAATCACCGTGAAAACCCGCAGACACTTCGATCAGACAGCCAACACGCCCGCGCAGTTCGCAATAACCACGCGTTGGTTTGTAGATACGCGTGAGCAGTTTGAGCGTGGTGGATTTACCCGATCCGTTTGGACCGATAATGCCCAGCGTCTGCCCGGGTTCTACGTCGAATGACAGATCCTTGATGGCCCAAAAATCGCCGCCCTGCAACTCGTCCTGACGTGGACCGGTTCCGCGCATCCGGCGCAACGCTGCGGGAATCAATTCACGCAAGCTGTCGTGCATTTCGCCGCGCTGAAACTTCTTCCACACCGAGTCGAAATTGATTCCCGGAGTACTCACGCGACCTCGGCGAAACGTTGTTCGGCGCGATGGAAAATGAGCATCGCAACCAGGAGTCCGCCAAACGAACACACGGCCGAATACAGCAGATAGTATGGATGCCAGTACACGAAACCTTCGGGCGCGCGCAACACGTTGAGCAGATTTTCCTTGTACACAATGCTCAGGCGCAAACCTTCGAGAATCGGTGCGACCGGATTCAGCATCATGACACGCGAGCCAATCGGACCGTACATCTGTGCATCAAAAATCACGGGCGTGATAAAAATACCGAACGACAGAAATACCTGCACCAGATATTTCACGTCGCGAAAGAACAAATTGGCGCTGCTTAAAAACAGCGCGGCTGCGAGCGCCAGCGTCCACAGCATTACCACGAGCAGTGGTACCCACAAAAGTTGCAGTGAAGGAACGACACCCAAAAACGGAACGATGCACGCAACGAGCAATAAACCGATGCTGGAATCGAATGTCTGTGCGGCGACGGCGCTGAGTGGCAGCACTTCGCGCGGAAAGTAGACCTTCGTAACCAGCGCTTTGTTGGAGATCAGGCTTTGCGTGCCCGAATTCAGACATCCCACGAAAAACGCCCACGGCACGGCTTTGATTGCCATCCCGGCGATCTGATGAAGGTCCATGCTGCGTTTGGACATGTACGCGAAGGCCACGCGGACAGCCAGGCCGGAGAGCACCACGGCAAGCGGGATCAACAGAGCCCATGCAAAACCGAACACCGCTTGCTTGTAGCGGATGCGGATATCGCGCAGGGTCAACTGCTGCAGCAAGTCGACGCTTTGCCGCATCTCCACGAAGATTTCGCGGAGGTCACCCATGACCGTGTGGCGTCGGGCGGGTGGCGGCACTCGTTTCGTACTGGCTGTCATCGGCGGCAAAACCACAGGTTCGGTGGTTGTCGTCGTGCTCACGTCATCTTCTCATGTCCGGGGCAATCGTGGAGCTCGGCCAGCTGTTGGATAAACTTGCAAGCTCTTGAGTCGGGAAGCTCCACACAAGACGCCTGAGTCTGCCGACCGAAACCAGCTGAAACGTGGCAAAGCTCGCTTGGATGAAGCCGCTACAACCTCGTGTCGAAAAAATACTCAACGCGTCAAAGTGTCGGTGTCGCGTTTCAAAAGCTGCATGTCGCGTCCGCAGATCGGAACCAAACACCGAACTGATACTCGAGCACCCTGTCACATCAGTAGCAAACTTCGCCTGTTGGTCGTACTTTCTGTAACCGCTCCCAGTGGTCCGATTTTTGTGACGAAAGGCACCACTTGAGTGTCCTTTTTGCACCAGAACTTCCATCGTGGCCGCAGGCGAAATCTGCTTCGCGCCACCCCGGCTTCGGCGCCGACAACAGCTCGTGCCGCCGGATCGCGTCCTCTGTGTGACCTCCACGCCGAACATTCTTGACGACTATGGCGACCTCAGCCCTGACATCACCGACGGTTCCGACGGACGTTCCGTCCGGCGTTCGTGCCTCGCTTTTCAACGGCGGGTCACTGCCCTTGATCCTTGAGCCCACGGAAGACGGCATCGTGCTCGCCGATTGGAATCTGGCCAACCGCGAGTGGATTGAAGCGCAGCTGCTCGTTTACGGCGGTGTGCTGTTTCGCGGCTTCACCTTACCGTCCCCGGCCGATTTCGAGCGCGCCGCCAAGGCCATTTATGGCGAGCTCTTCGGTGACTATGGAGATTTGCCCAAAAACGCTGCCGGCGAAAAGATCTATGAGTCGACCCCGTACCCGGCCGACCAGATGATCCTCTACCACAATGAGAGCGCCCATCTTCCGGCCTGGCCACAGAAGATCTCGTTCCATTGCGTCACGGCGGCCAAAAAGGGCGGCTGCACTCCGGTTTTCGATACCCGCAAGGCTCTGGAAGTCATTGATCCAGAAGTACTTAACACGATTCGTGCCAAGGGACTGATGTACGTCCGCAACTTCTCCAAGGGCGTCGATCCGTCGTGGGAGGCGTTCTTCCATACGTCCGACAAAGCGACCGTTGAGAAGATGTGCACCGACGCCGGCAGCGAATTTGAATGGACGGCGGGTGGCGGTCTGCGCGTGATCAACCGTTCGCCCGGCATCCTGAAGCACCCGAAAACCAGACAGGACCTGTTCTTCAATCAGGTGCAGATTCACCACATCTACTGCGTGGACGAGGACACCCGCGAAGGACTGCGCGCCCTGTTCGACGAACAGGACCTGCCACGCAACGTGTACTACGGCGACGGCTCACCGATTCCCGACGAAACCATGGATCACCTCGGCCAGAAGTTCGAGGAGATTGCCGTGCGTTTCCCGTGGCAGCAGGGTGACATGATCATGCTGGACAACATGATGGTCACTCATGCACGCGATCCGTTCGAAGGACCGCGTCACATCGTGGTTGCGATGGGCAACATGATCAACGCCACCGATTTGCCTGCCTGATTTCGGTACCGCTATTCATGCGCGTGCTCCAGTTTCGCAGCCTGTGTGACACGGGCGGAGTTTCCACTTCCATGCTCCTGCTTGGCCGACAGCTGGCAAGCAGGGGCATTGCGTCTGAATACTGGTTTTGCAAAGGATCGAATCGCCTTCAAGAGTTCATTGCACAAAGCCCCACTACGCTGGGTCCCATCTCGCAGCTCGCAAAACGGCTGAATCGTGGAGACGTCGACATCGTGCAAATGACGGCGTCCGATCCCGGCGCCGAAATTGTCGCGCAACTGGCACGCGGAAAAGCGCGCGTCATTGTCACAGCGCGCGGCGCGTTATGCGACAGCTGGAATCACGATCAGTGTTTTGCGTACACAGCCATTTCCAAAGGGATGGCCGAAGTGAATCAGCCGTACACGGATCTCGAAATTGAAGTTGTTCGCAACTCGATTGATCTCGATCGATTCGGTCCGGTTACGCAAGCGGACGCCACGTCGGGCGGTTCACCAATTGTCGCATTTGTTGGTCGCACCAAATCGGCCGAAAAGGATTTTCCGCGTTTCACACGAATTGCTTCGCGACTGATCAAGCACGGCGCTCGTGTGTGGATTGCCGATCCGCACGAAGCCACCTGGGCAAACTTTACCGGTTCCGACGTTGTTGAAATCAATGTCGAGCGCTGGGGACGCGTAACGAGCGCCGGGATTGCCGATTTCTATCGCGCCGTGGCTGCCTCGAACGGCGTGGTGCTCATGACGTCGATTACCGAAGGCTTCGGCAACGTTGCGCCAGAAGCTGCCGCGTGCGGTGCGCGTGTCGCAGCCCCAAACGTGATGGGATTACGCGAAGCGATTGTTGATGGCGTCACGGGACGACTGTTTGCAGCAGACGCAAGC
>JBDTTO010000020.1:0-13906 GCA_039930585.1 Gemmatimonadaceae bacterium | reverse complement strand
GGTCCGCATCACGTCATTGCGTAAACAACAATATTCACCGCAAAGCGCGTGTTATCCGCGCGTCTGAAGCGTTTGTTCCGCCAGTCGTAATCCCACTCGCAGCCGTAGTCCTGATTGGTGTACAGTACGCCCAATCGTCCGCGATATTCGACGCCGCGCGTGTAATCGTGCACAACGTTGTCGCCCCAACCATTCAATTCGTGGGTGGTTTGCGGCGGCCCGTCAGGAAACTTGAAAAACGAATTGTAGATCGGATGATTCTTGCGCAGCTTCGCGAGCGTGTCCGCGCCTGGAAACGCGCGACGAATCTCCGATTCAAATGACTTCGCGTACAATCCGTTTACGTCATGATTGCAGTCGTCGGAAAACAACAAGCCGCCATTTTGCACGTAGTTCACCAAACCGTCGCGTTCTTTTTCGCTGAAGCGCACGAGTTTGTGCCCGGTCATGAAGACAAACGGAAACGCGAGCAGCTCCGGCGAATCGGCAGTAATCACCACTTCATTTTGACGAACCGGAATCTGCGTATACCGCACGACCGAATCGAGTACATTGGCGCACACCTTGGGGTTGTAATCCCAGTCGCCCGAGTTGTAGCGGAGTCGCGCGAACACAAACTCCGATCCCAACCTGGGCGCGGCGGGTTCGGCTGACAAAAGCCCCGGAATCACCGCACTACCAACAGCAACGCCCGCGGCACTGAGGCCAAGGCGTTGGAGAAAGGAGCGGCGTGTAATTGGATCGGGGCGTTCGTTCAGCGGCACGATGCGATTCGTTCGGGTGTTCGGTTGCTCTACACACAAGTATACGTGCTGGTGGCGGGTGGGGTTGGGACCCAAGTGCAAGCGTGCTCCGAAACGGGAATCGACCGATGGCTCAACAGCGCTGAAACGGATTTTTCGGATTTTTCGGATTTTGCGGATCAACCGGAGAGATCGGGTCCCAACACGGTCGAGGCCGGCCGCGGCCTGTGAAGTTTCGCATTTCTCCGAAGGTGCCGCTCGTGACCTCCGGCTTCCCGAAAAGATCTAACGCAACCGCGCGCAGTTTCCAAAAAAAAGTATACGCGACCATAGAAAATCTCATTGCGCTGGCGGAGTCGATCCGCCAGATCCGCTGAATCCGTAAAATCCGTTTCAGCGCTGTCTGAGAGATCTGTGTTGCGATAGTTGAGTTGCTGTTGCCGTTGTTGTTGCCGTTGCCGTTGTTGTTGCTGTTGCCGTTGCCGTTGCAGTTGTGATTGCGGTTGCAGACAAGTCAGACCTACGGTCGAATCGTCGGCCGCCGCTTCATCAGCGCTTCGATTTCGTCGATCTCCCGCGGCACCATACTGATCCGCTCCAATCCCTTGTCCGTGATGATGTAGTCATCCTCAACACGCACACCCGTGTTCTGATATTTGAGCACCGTCGCCCGCACCTTCGCGATAAACGCGCGATTTTTAGGCGTGTCCGGCAACACGTCCAGCGCACGCGTGCTCACGTAAATGCCGGGTTCAATGGTGAACGCATCACCGATTTGAAATGAACCCGTTGCCGCGTTCTGTTGAATCGGATCGTGCACGGCGAGTCCAATGCCATGTGAGATGCCGTGAATCATCCACAGATTTGATTGACGACACGCGGCGACCTGTTGCGCGCAATTTACTGTCCACGGCGGATCGAACGACGCGTCTTCGCTTTCAATCAATCCCAATGCAGCGAGCCCTTTTGCACGAACCATCACCGACGAATCCGTCGCCGCCTTGATGCTCATCCCCGCTTTCGAATTACGCTCAGCCGTTGATTGCGCGTCGCGCACCAATTGATAAATCTGCTTCTGTTCTTTCGTGAACGTACCACTGACTGGAATTGTGCGCGTGATGTCGGCTGCGTATCCGCGATATTCGGCCGCTGCATCCATCACGACGAGATCGCCGGGTTTCACGGGATCCGAATCTTTCATGTAGTGCAACTGCGTGCCGTTGATTCCCGCTCCAACAATGGATCCGTATGCAGGTCGTTCGGCGCCACGGCGCGTGAATTCGTATTCGAGTGCGGCGCGCAATTCAAATTCGTGGAGCGGATTTGCCGTCAACATCGCCGCACGATGACCCTCCGCACTGATCTCGGCCGCCTTCTTGATGAGCGCCATTTCTGCGACGCTTTTGCGCGCGCGCAGATTGAGGATGAGCGGCATCGCACTCTTCATTGCCAGCGTTGGATGCGCTTTTGAAAGCGCCTTCACTGCTTCCTGTCCGCGCGTCAGTGAATCAGCGCGGGAAAAATCCAGGTCTTCGACATCCGGCACGTTGTAAAACGGCAAACCGCTTTTTGCGAGCGAATCCAGCACGCTGTTCAGCGCGGAAAATGAACGACCGCGAATGCCGAAACGTTTTTCGCTGTTTGTGGAATCCACGCGTTGGCCGTAATAGAACGCAGTGCGTCCGTCCAACGGCGTCAGAAAGAGAGTGCTTTGCGGTTTCTTGTTGCGCACCACCATGACCAGCGCTGCATCAGGTTCGTCCAGATTTGTCAGATAGTGAAACGCCGGCAATTGAAAGAAGGTGCTGAAGTCGTGCACCAGCGTTCGTCCTCCAAACGCGATGACGACACCACTATCAATACGAGCCGCCAATGAATCGCGCCGCATCGCGTACTCGCCGGCCGGAATTTGTGCGAGCGCGGTGGATGCAGTGCTCGCAAGCCCGATGGCGAGCAGACCGGCACACGAAACCTTCCGCAGAAATGAACTCACGCGTCGCATCCGTCGAATGGGGAATCCAACTTTATGGTGCAGGCACCTAGTTTCATTTTACCTGCATCCGGCGGGGTGGGGAATAGCCGAGTGGTTTGATTCGGGAGAACGGTATGGCGCGGCGGCGTTGGGTGTTGCGGTGGATGGGACGATTGGCAGCCGTGCTGATGGTGTTGGTGGTTGGCGTTGTCGCCACTGGTTGGCGCGCGTTTGGTGTTCGCGCAACAGGTGTGCGTCGAGCGCGCATGGAAAAATCACCACAGTGGAAGGATGGACGGTTTGTAAATCCGCAGCCACTACGCAACGACGTGGTTGGCAGCTTGCAGGCGTTTCGCGAGGTCAGTCCGGACGCTTCACCGCACACGCCAGTGCCGGTAATGCAAATCGGTCCGCATCACTTTGACACGTTGCCACCATCCGGTTTGCGCGTGACGTGGATGGGTCATTCGACATCGTTGATCGAAATCGATGGCGCGCGCGTGCTGACGGATCCGGTGTGGAGTGAGCGTCCCTCACCATTCGCGTGGATTGGTCCAAAATGTTATTTCGCGCCGTTGATCGCCATCAGGGATCTTCCGCCAATTGATGCCGTAGTGATTTCGCACGACCACTACGATCATCTCGACTATCCAACAGTGGTTGCGTTGCTGAATACGAAAGCAATCTTCATCGTGCCGCTGGGTGTTGGTGCGCATCTCGAATATTGGGGAGTACCGCTCAGTCGCATTGTTGAATTGGATTGGTGGGAAGACACCACTATCGGTTCACTGAAAATCACCGTGACACCCGCGCGCCATGCGTCAGGTCGCACACTGATTCTTGACAACGACGCAAAATTGTGGGGCGGTTTCGCAATTGCGAGCGCGAATCACAAAGTCTATTACTCGGGTGATACAGGGCTCTTCCCTGCAATGAACGAGATTGGCTCGCGCCTTGGTCCGTTCGATGTAACACTCATCGAAACCGGTCAGTATCATCGCTCGTGGCCGGATTGGCACATCGGACCCGAGCAAGCGGTTAATGCGAACACTCGTGTGCAGGGCAAAACAATGATTCCCGTGCACTGGGGACTGTTTACGCTGGCAGTGCATTCGTGGACAGAACCTGTGGAGCGTTCAACAGTCGCAGCGGAAGTTCAGCACGTAACGTTGTTGACTCCCGAACCCGGCGAAGGTGTCGAACCAACGTTGCCATTCACGAACAAACGCTGGTGGCCAACATTGCCGTGGCAAACCGCGGCACAACATCCAATCGTGTCAACGCAAGTTCCGAAATAGACGAAGCTGAACAACTCAAGCAGAATTCCACTTCATCATACAATTGTGCGATAGATCGCAAAGAAAGTTTGATATTTCAGTGATTTCGTGCGCAGATCACGCAACTCAACAAATGCATTTTCGGTGAAGGTGTACGACAACTGCTCGGCCAACGCCGAAGCTCTCCGGTTTTGTTGAAAGATGAATCCGCACCAACGAGGTCAAATCATGCACTTGCAAAAACCACTCTTGTTTCTCGGATGCGCAACCCTGATGGCAGTGGGCGCCTGCAGCAAGAAGGACGCGGTCCCGTCGGACTCGACCGCGATGATCATTGATTCCACCGCACTCCGGAACGACACCATCATGCGTGATTCGCTCATGATCCGTGACTCCATCCGCCTCGACTCAGCCCGACGCGCAGATTCCATTCGCATAGTCGACACACTCGGCACTAAAAAGACACCGCCGCAATAAAAGGCTCCGCTTTTCCGGTTCGTTCATCGGGGTCTCTCGCCAGAGGGGCCCCGATTTGCGTGCGTGGGCAGCGCGATGAGGCCACAAGCCGTATTCTATGGTGCGCCGTTTGCCGCATCCCGGCTGCCCGTGCTTTGTCGCACCCCTTTTGCCCCTCACAAGGCCTTGAGCCCTCTGGAGCCCGCATGACCGCTGTCCATGCCACTTCCCACCGTTCCACGCGATGGGTCACGCCGATTGCCGTTGCCGCCTGGCTGATAGCCCAGCCACTCGTCGCACAAAACGCGGCCGAAAACGCAGCCTGGAATCCCCAGGAAATTCTCAAGACCGAAAAATTCGTCAAGCCGCCCGCCAACGTTGAACGCATGGTGATGGCGCCTCGGACAGACATTTCGTTCACGTCCCCCAATGCGGATCGCAGTTGGTTTCTCCGCGCTGCGGGCGATGATCGCGGCGACGTCATGGCTTATGGCAAGCCACATCTCTACCTCGGTGGACTGCAGGTGGATTTCAAGGCCAACCGCGCACGATCGCTGACGACGAGCACGCGCAAGGAACTGCTGCTCATCGATCCGCGCACCGGCAACACGCGCAAAATCGAATCTCCAAAGGGCGCATCTATTTCCGCGCAGACGTGGTCGCCGGACGGCAAACAGATTGCATACATCGCGAATTTTGACGACGCGTCATATGCGTACGTGGCGGATGTTGCGACCGGCAAATCATTGCAGGTTTCGAAATCGCCACTGATGGCAACCCTCACGCTCAATCTCGATTGGACGGGCGACGGCAAAAGTCTGGTTGCGGTTATCGTGCCAGAGATGCGTGGTGCACCACCGGTCAACGGAATCAACGGCGTTGATGATGGTCCGCAGGTTCGACTCACAAACTCGCGCGCACTTCCACAGCCCGTGCACGCAAGCTTGCTCGAAAGCCCGTTTCAAAAAGCGCAGCTCAAGTACTACACAACCGGTCAGCTCGTGTTGATCGATGTGAAGGCCAGGACGACGAAAAAAATCGGCAAGCCTGCGATGATTCGCGCGGTCGATTCGTCGCCCGATGGTTTGTACTATCGCGTGACGTACATGACCGAACCGTTCTCGTATATCGTACCGATGACGAATTTCGGGTCGGTGCAGGAGCTGTGGGATAACACCGGCAAAGTTCTGTCGACGCTTTCCACAACGCCGCTCCGCGAAGGCGGACGCGGTGGCGACAATCCCGACGATCCCACGGCAGCGCCCGCGGCAGGTCGCGGTGCACCAGCAGGAGCGGATACGGGTAAGCGCAGTCTCCAGTGGAATCCGGTTGGACCAGGGCTCGTGTATTTGCAGTCAGTATTTGCAACCGCATCGGCCGGAAACGGTGGTGGTAGTGCGGCCGCACCAGCTGGTGGTCGCGGTGCAGGTCGTGGCGGTGCAGGCGCGGGTGGCGGACGCGGTGCCGGTGGCGCAGCTGGTGCACGTGTCGCATCAAGCGTGCGTTACATGAATTGGCTGCCGCCATTTGGTGCGAGCGACACGAAAGTGTTGTACGAAGGTGGCCCGCAGTTCAGTGGCATCACGTACAGCGTCGATGGCAAGACAACATTCGTTAACGACAGCGGTTCCGTAATCGCATTTCACGCGGCCGATCCAGCAAAGCGTTTTAATCTTGGTCGCGGTGTGACGCTGGCTGGTGTTGGCGGCGGATTTGGTGGACGTGGTGGTGGTGGCGGCGGTGGATTTGGTGGTGGCGGCGCAGCCAGTGATACAACCGCGCTTGGTGGTGCCGTTGCAACGAAGCCTGGCGCAAACGGTGAAAACCGCGTTGTTGTGTCGACCGACGGCCGGAGTGTTGTCGTGTCAGGCTCGCGCGCACCCGGAGCGAACTGGAACAAGATTGGACCGCGCCCATGGGCGGACAAACTCAATTTCGAAACCGGTCAGCGCACGCGCATTTTCGACGCACCGGGCGATTCGTACGATGAATTTGTCGCACCGCTTGATGATGACTTCTCGAAGTTCATCTACACGCATGAATCACCAACGGTAATTGCCGATGCGTGGATCAAGGACGTGACTGCCGGCACGACGAAAAAAATCACGAGCAACAAAGACGTTGGCCCGGAAGTAACCGGCGCGCAGTTCAAGCGCATTCAGGTTACACGTCCACGCGACGGTTACAAAATCTGGGTTGATGTCACGTTGCCGCGCGATTGGAAGCCGGGCACGAAGTTGCCGGGCATCATCTGGTTCTATCCGCGCGAATACGCGACCGAAACTGCGTACGAACGTTCGAAGTATTCAGTCAACATCAATAAATTCCCGGAAGTGCCGTCGCTGCGTCCAGCGTCTGCAACCAAGATGTGGGTGTCGCAGGGCTACGCGTACATCGAACCCGACATTCCGATCTTCGGTGATTCCGGCAAGATGAACGACAACTACACGCGCGATCTCAAGGAAAATCTTGATGCCGTGTTGGATGCCGTTGTTGACGCGGGATATGTCGATCGCGACAAGATGGGAATTGGTGGACACAGCTACGGCGCGTTCAGCACCGTGAATGCGATGACACTGGTTCCGTACTTCAAGGCGGGCATTGCCGGCGACGGCATGTACAATCGCACGCTCACGCCATTCGGTTTCCAGAGCGAGCGACGCAATTTCTTCGAGGCAGAAGACACATATCTGGACATGTCGCCATTCTTGCGAGCTGACAAGATTGCCGGCGCGTTGCTCATGTATCACTCGACGGAAGATCAGAACCAGGGCACGGCACCAATCAGTTCAACGCGCATGATGGCGGCGCTGCAAGGACTGGGCAAACCAGCCGCGTTGTACATGTACCCGTACGAAGATCACAGCGTGATGACGTACGCCAGCGATCTTGACCTGTGGGCGCGTTGGTTCGCGTGGTTTGATGTGTATGTGAAAAACGCAAAGCCAAAGACGACGTATACGCCGTGACCAGGAACGTGAACCAGTGAGTGAAAAACGGGTTGCCATTTGGCATCCCGTTTTTGTTTATCCGCCATTGTTTTTCTGCGACATTGCTGCCGCCTATTCCTACTGCGATCTTTTCACGCGTCGATTGTACGCCATTCGGCCTCCAATCAATCCGACTATCGTGTACTCAATTGTCTGGCCCATTCCATTGATTGAACGGAGCACCTGCCAATTCCTGGATGAGTAAACCATCATCAGGGCGACACCCCCGCCTGCAATTACGGCACTCGTGAGCATTGCGGCAACTACTGGTTTTGTTAATCGCTGCCGCGAAAACAGTGGAAAGCCCAGACTCCAAATAAACCCGACAACTAAGCCAACCTGGACTGCGAAGAAACCGGCGAACGTCATTCCCATGGTATCGTACACGATGGATTGAACTCCGTCCCTCACCACGTTCATAAACATCACGAACACAACCGCTGCAACCAAAAACACTGCAGCAAATATCAGACTGTCGGTCAGCACGGTTCGAATACGTTTCATATGCACAATGCACAATTAGTGAAATCTGAATGCGCGGAGAATGCCGTATGCATTCTCCCGTTACTACGCTGGTGCTCCCACCACTTTGCTCCCCGCCCGATACCGCAACAACCAGTTCGTGCTCCACGACTCAAACGTCCCATCACGCAATGCCGCTCGCGCGTCGCGCATGATGTTGCACAGAAACGTCACGTTGTGCAGCCCCAGTAATCGCATGCCGAGTGCTTCGCCGGCCGAAAACATGTGACGCATGTATGCGCGATCGTATTGCGTGCAACATACGCAATCACATCCCTCAACAAGCGGGCGGCGATCCATGCGCAATGAACTCTTGAGTATCTGCAGTTTGCCATCAGGTGTAAACGCAGTTCCGTCGTGACCCAGGCGTGTCGGTGCAATGCAGTCATACATGTCAATGCCGCGCATGACTCCCTCCACCAGATCGTCCGGAAATCCAACACCCATCAGATAACGCGGTTTGTCGCGCGGCAATTCCGGTTCGCACACTTCAATCGTTGCGTACATCGCGGCCTTGGCTTCGCCAACGGACAGTCCGCCAATCGCGATGCCATCCCAATTTCCGGCGCTCAGAATTCCTCGCGCCGACGCTCGGCGCAGTTCGGCGTGTGTACCGCCCTGCACAATCGGAAATAGCGATTGCGGCGGCGCCACCTCATCTCGCTCCGCATCAAACGTGGCGAGTTGCGGCGCGCCTTCCGGAATATCGATGTGCGGTGCCGGTCCGCGACCGTCGCGCGTCAACCGGTCAAACTCAACACGACACCGATCCAACCAGCGCAGACTGCGTTCCATTGCGGCGCGTGATGTCGGCATGTTGGCGCCGGCGGCGATCAACTCATCAAGTTGCATGATGACGTCCGCGCCAATGTTGCGCTCAACACGCATCACACTCTCGGGTGTGTATTGGTGCAAAGAACCATCAATGTGACTGCGAAACTCCACGCCGTTTTCTGAAACCGTGCGGATCTTCGCCAGGGAAAACACCTGAAACCCGCCGGAGTCGGTGAGCATCGGACCGTTCCAGCGCGTGAACGCGTGCAGTCCACCCAGGGCGCGCACCATCATGTCGCCCGGGCGCAGATAGAGATGGTACGCGTTCGAAAGCACCATACCCGCGCCGGCAGTTGCCACTTCCTGCATCGTGAGCGTGCGCACGGCTCCGTGCGTGCCCACAGGCATGAACGTAGGTGTCTCCACGACGCCATGTGGCGTCTTGAACCAGCCCAGTCGAGCGGCGCCGGTTTGGTGCGATGTGCGAAACGAGAAATCGGTCATGCCGATTGGTAACCGCCTGCAGCGCGCGGGCAAAGTCGTGGCGTTGTTGCCGAGTGGCGGTGCGTCTCGCACATTGGGCGCGGTTGATTGCGGGTTGACCAAAGGGTCAGACCCTTTGATTCGACCCTTTGATTCGACCCTTTGATTCTGACCAACGACTCTGACCCCCTGATATTTGCTCTCGCTCATCGGAATTCTCATTGTCGTGGTCGGGTTCGCGTTTTGCTTCAATCCGCTGCTCGTGGTGACCGTTGCGGGCATTGCAACGGGACTCGTAAGCGGCAAAGGCCCTGCCGAGGTCGTTGCGCTGTTCGGCCGGGCCTTCATCGAAAGCCGGTACGTGGCGGCGGTGTGGCTTGTGTTGCCAGTGATTGCCATGCTGGAACGCGCAGGGCTCAAAGAACGCGCCAGCGAAACCATCAGTCGAATACGTGCCGCCACAGCTGGTCGCGTGTTGCTGGCGTATCTCGCGATCAGACAACTCACGGCCGCGATGGGGCTCACGTCGTTAGGCGGTCACGCGCAAATGGTACGGCCATTGGTGGCGCCGATGGCCGAAGGGGCCGCGGAAAACACGTTCGGCGAGTTAAGCGACGAGACGCGCCAGACAATTCGCGCGAACGCCGCCGCCGTCGACAACATTGGTGTGTTTTTCGGCGAAGACATTTTCATCGCGATCGGATCCATTCTGTTGATCAAGGGATTTCTCGAGCAGAACGGCGTCAACGTCGAACCAACCATGTTGGCTCGCTGGGCAGTGCCGACGGCGATTTGTGCATTGGTTATTCACGGCGCACGACTGATGCTGCTTGATCGCAAATTTGCGCGAACGTTGCGGCTGAATAATGACTCCCGCGATATCAGCGAGCAGAACTGATGATCAAACTCGAGTTCATCTACATCTTGATGGGATTGATGTTCGCGGCCGTTGCAATCGTCAACGCGCGCGACGCATCGAATCCGAAACGGTTTGTGAACACCACGTTCTGGGGCATTTACGCAATAACATTTCTCGCTGGATCGTATCTGCCAGATGGTGTGAACGGAATTTTGGTTATCGCAATGGTGCTGGTCGCAAGTATCGGGAAACTGGGACAGGGAAACGCAAACACGACGACGCGCGAAGAACGACAGCAGAGTGCGAAGCGTTGGGGCAACGCACTTTTTATTCCGGTCCTGCTGGTGCCAATCGGCACTGTGCTTGGCACCACGTTTCTGAAAGGCGTCACATTCGATGGTTCGCCGCTGGTCGATCCAAAGCAACTCACGGTCATCTCCCTTGGCATTTCCACAGTCCTCGCGTTATGCGTTGGCATGCTGATGCTTCGACTGCCACTGAGTGCTCCCATGCGCGAAACGCGTCGACTGATGGATTCAGTTGGATGGGCCGCAGTGCTGCCGCAATCGCTTGCTGCATTGGGTGCTGTTTTCGCGGCCGCTGGTGTTGGGCAAGTCATTGCAAAACTCGCGGCCGAACATCTGCCACTGGGAACACCACTTGCGGCCGTAACGGCGTACGCAGTTGGCATGGCGCTCTTTACCATGATCATGGGTAACGCGTTCGCGGCGTTTCCCGTCATCACGGCTGGCATCGGATTGCCACTGGTGGTTCAACAGTTTGGTGGTGATGTGACTGTCGTTACCGCCATTGGCATGCTCTCCGGTTTTTGTGGCACACTCATGACGCCAATGGCCGCAAACTTCAACATCGTGCCAGCCGTGCTGCTGGAGCTCAAGGACAAGTACGCAGTTATTAAAACGCAGATTCCGACGGCAATCATTCTGTTGATCGCCAACATCGCGATCATGTACACTTTTGCATTCCGCCACAAATGAGCGACGACCGTACCTTGCACATGAACGCGGACTACGCCGAAAAGTTTGCCGCGCTCGCGCTGTCACACCTCACCCGCGAATACCCGAACAAACTCGATCACGTGCTGTTGAGTGATGCCGATGCCAAGGGGCCGCGTGCGCTGCATCCGATCTTCTATGGCAGCTTCGATTGGCACTCGTGTGTGCACGGTTACTGGTTGCTGGCGCGCATTTATCGCCGCTTTCCGGACGTACCACAGGCCGGCGCAATTCGCGCACTGTTCGATGAACACTTTACGACGGCCAACGTCGCTGTCGAATCGGCGTACGCAGCGCATCCCGCTCGCAGTGGCTTTGAACGACCGTATGGCTGGGCGTGGCTGCTGCAACTGAGTGCTGAGTTGTCGCAGCACAAATCCACCGAAGGGCACGCGTGGGCACTATCGCTGCAACCACTCGCCAACGTATTTGCGAAACGCTTCAGGGATTTTCTGCCCAGGGCCACCTATCCCATTCGCACGGGCACGCATTTTAACACCGCCTTTGCAGTGACGCTGGCGATGGACTACGCGATTGCATTTGATGATGCAAATTTGCAAAGCGCACTGCGTGACGCCGCACTACGTTGGTTTCAGAATGATACGAATGCACCAGCGTGGGAACCGAGTGGTGATGACTTTTTGTCCTCAACGCTGATGGAAGCTGAATGCATGCAACGAATTCTTTCTGCATCTGAATTTGATGCGTGGCTTTCGACATTCCTTCCCGATGCAGCAAACCGCATGCCGGCAACGCTGTTCACACCGGCAAGTGTGAGTGATCGCACCGACGGAAAAATTGCGCACCTGGATGGACTCAATCTGAGCCGCGCGTGGTGTTGGCGAACTCTGGCCGCACAACTTTTACCGGACGACGCGCGCCGCTCGATATTTCGTGAGACAGCAGATGCGCATCTGCACGCGAGTCTGCCACACGTCGCGGGCGACTACATGGGTGAGCACTGGCTCGCCACATACGCCATGCTTGCGCTCGAAGCGTAGTCGATTGCGATATGCGTCACAAAACTTTTTTCGCGAAACGGTGTTTGACATGTGGACACGAGTTGACAACTTTTGTTGGCGCTCATAGCTATATCCCGTAACTAATCGCAGTCGCTCACCTGCAGGACACAACACACATAGGCTCTCAACAGAGCCACCCTTAACGGGCCAACATTTGGTTGGTCAGTGGAAGGCGCGGAGGAATCGCAGCATTCGATTCCCTCGCGCCATTTTTTTTCTTCGGACACTCTCATGCAATCCGATCTCAATAGCTTCGACTCACTCGTGGAACACATGGCCTGCGGCGACGAACGCGCGGCCGCCACGCTGTTTGATGAGTTCAGCCCGGTTCTCTTTGCGCTGGCCTTTCGAATTGTCGGTGAACGTGCCGACGCCGAAGAGGTTGTGCTCGATGCATTCACACAGGCGTGGAAGAACGCAGCGTTCTATCGCTCGGATCGCAGCTCCGTGCTCTCGTGGCTGTCGATGATCACACGCACGCGGGCACTGGATTTCATTCGCGCACGCACGCGTCGCGCTCGCACGTTGTCAAACGCATCCCGGCAAATGGCCGACGAGCCGATCGCGATTGGCAATGGCACGCGCGGGGCATCCGATCGACTGGAAGAGGAAGAGCGTGCCGTCGCAGTTGGCGCTGCGCTGCATTCGCTTGCTGCACCACAACGACTCGCAATTGAGCTGTCGTTCTTTTCCGGACTCACGCATCTCGAAATCGCAGAACGACTTGGCGAACCACTGGGCACGGTGAAAACACGCATCCGCCTTGGCGTGCAACACATGCGCAACAGACTTGGCGACTTCACATCTGTTGGTCAGGTGTCAATGTCACGCGCCAACTACGCGGGCTGACGCGCTCTGAACCTGGGCGCATACACAATTGAATCTTCCGTGGTGCCTGAACCCGTAGTGATTTCAGCAACACCGGAAGTGTCCCCTTTCGCAAAACGAGGATCTCTGTGAGCAAACTTCTGAGAGGCGTCGCAGCCGGATATGGCGCCAAAAAACTTGGCGGCGGGTGCTTCAGCACCGTACTTGTGTTCATCATTCTGTGGTACGTGCTGGGACATTTCGGCATCTTCAAGTAACTGATTCCAATACGAAACAACGGCGCCTCATGCATTCATTGCACGGGGCGCCGTTGTTTTTTGTATTCCGTATTTTTACCCAATTCGCTCTTATCAAATGGAAAACTTTCGCGTATTGTGGGGAAGACCCGCCCGAACCCTTCTCCTGACACCAGCCTCATGACCAACGCAGGAATCGTCAGAACCACCCTCGGCGCACTGGCACTCCTCTCAGTCGCAGCTTGCCACCGCGGCTCGGGCACAACCGCAGCGCCAAAGGCCTCGGCCGCACCAGCCGCTCCGAAACTTCCGGCCGGCGTTACGCTGGCCATGATTCCGGAAGGCGACTCGTTATTTCACGCGCGCAGCTGCGTGCGCTGCCACGGGCAGAAGGCAGTTGGTGGTGCAAACGCACCAACGCTCGTAAAAACGGCGTGGGATCACGGCACTGGCAGCTACGAAGACATCGTCAAGACAATCATTTCTGGCGTACCGAAGGAGCAGTTCAAAGTGCCCACGCGCCCCAACGCAATGCGCGCGCGAGGTGGCCAGCAACCATTGTTGACAGATCCGCAGGTGAACGCGATTGCGGCGTATGTGTGGTCGCTCAATCATCCAACGAAGTAAACGCGACCGCTGAACGAAAAAGCGCCCGGCCAGATTTGATTCTGGTCGGGCGCTTTCTCTTGGCCATCACCCGCTAGTGTTTAAGTCCGCGCCCCGCTGCG